>CAXMUG010000130.1:0-16470 GCA_964196535.1 uncultured Mycobacterium sp.
TCTTGAGTTACTGCTGTTTGTTTTATTTTTTCGTGCTTTTGCACCTCTTCCCAAAGTTGCTTAAACGTCCAACCTTCTATAACCGTTAAACCAAACTGAATGGTTTCACCTTTGATAAGTTTATTGAGCAATTGCACAGGACTTAAATTAGCCCTTAGCGTGTACTCGCCCGCCTTAATTGAATTGCTTGCACCACTGAGTCGCCCAAATATCTTCCATGGCAAAATCTCGGACACCAGAAGACCATGTTCGACAAGCTGTTGAGTAATTTGTCGAAAATGCATTCCAGACTCAATAACTAGCTGCACTTCTTTATCACTCGAGGAAAGCGGCTTGTTTGCATAGTCTTTAAAATAGATAGACAGCATCGTCACAACGATGGTCAATATAATGAACAGTGAACTAATTATACGCGTATAGGTTTTCACGCAAGATTTCCTAGCTATTAAATACTGCTACAAGCTGGTCGATTATAGTGGTTTTGCTTAGCTTTCGCTCACAATAACTGCGTACTGGCCAGATAGCATTTATGCTGTTACATAGGAACATAGCTTCAATTTGGCTTATTTCAGAACGATTGAAAGCACGTAGTTCCATGTCTATATCATTTGCTCGACAATATTCAATTATTTTTTTACGCATCACTCCAGCAACACCACACTGATCTAAAGTAGGCGTAACAAGTGTATCGTTTATTTGGAAAAAAATGTTATTGGATGTAGCTTCGATGATATTATTATCTTCATCACAAACTAAGCCTTCTTGGTAATCATCATCCCATTCGCTACGTGCGAGTACCTGCTCAAGACGATTAAGGTGTTTTATTTGAGAAAGCTTACTTTGCTTAGATAAGCGGAAATCACATTGTGTTACCTTCACGCCGATTTCAGTAAAACTTGCTGGATAATTTGGCCATGGAAATTTTTGCACAATGCGACTGAGCGCTTGCACCGAAGGTTTATAACCTCTTCCACCTATGCCACGAGTGATAATAATTTTTATCACGCAATCTAACTTGGATTCGGAATCGAAAACTTGTTGTACTTCTTTTTCAAGCAAAGAGGCATCTAAGCCTTGCAAACCGAGAGTCATGCAACCTTGTTCAAGTCTTTCTAGATGATCATCCCAGTATTGCAATTCACCTTGTTTAACTGCAATGGTTTCAAACACGCCATCGCCGTATAACAAACCTCGATCAAGACTGGAGAGCTGATCACCCTGTATGCCATTGATGATGACTTCAGGCTTTTGCATTCTAATGAGTATGTATTCGGATCAAATCGCGATGATCAAATACATTAATTAAGAGAGTTAAACTTTTTTCATCACAACGGTGCCATTGGTGCCACCGAAACCAAATGAATTAGATAGCGCTACATTAATTTGCTTATCACGCGCTTCATTCGGCACATAATCAAGATCACACTTAGGATCTGGTGTGTCATAATTTATCGTTGGCGGTAGTATACCGTTGTATAAACCTAGAATACTGAATACGGCTTCTACTCCGCCTGCTGCACCCAATAAATGTCCCGTCATTGATTTGGTTGAACTAACCGCTAGGTTGTTTGCATGATCTCCAAAGGTGCTTCTAATACCTTGAGTTTCCGCAGCATCACCTGCAGGTGTAGAAGTACCGTGCGCATTAATGTAATCCACATCGGTTAAGTTTATACCTGCGTCCGCCAATGCATTTTGCATACACTTCGCTCCACCACTGCCGCCTTCGGCCGGTGAGGTCATATGATAAGCATCGCTACTCATTCCATAGCCTGCCAATTCACAATATATTTTTGCGGATCGTGCTTTAGCATTTTCATATTCTTCTAAGACAATCACGCCAGCACCATCACCCAAAACAAAACCGTTTCGATTTATGTCAAACGGACGACTTGCGCCTTCAGGATCATCGTTATGCGAAGAGCAAAGTGCTTTTGCAGCTGCAAAACCGCCAATGCCTAATGGGCAGGTTGCCATTTCAGCACCACCTGCAACCATAATGTCTGCATCGCCATACACAATCATTCTTGCTGCATCGCCGATATTATGAGTGCCTGTTGTACAAGCAGAAACGATTGAAATATTGGGTCCACGATAACCTTTCATTATCGACAAGTTGCCTGAAACCATATTAATGATATTACTTGGTACGAAAAATGGTGAGATCTTCTTCGGACCACCCTTAAGATAAGCTTCGTTACTTTTCTCAATACCTGGTAGACCACCAATACCGCTACCAATTGCAACACCAATACGATCTGCGTTTTCCTCTGTAACTTCAAAACCAGAATCTTCTGCAGCTTGAATACCTGCGCCAATTCCATAATGAATAAAAGGATCCATCTTACGTTGATCCTTTTTAGACAAATAATCATCGACAACAAAGTCTCGAGTTTGTCCCGCAATTTGCACAGAAAATGCACTGGCATCAAAGCAGTCAATTTTGGAAATACCACTTTTACCAGCAATGATATTTGCCCAAGCTTTTTCAATGGTTGAGCCGACTGGAGAAACAATCCCCAAACCGGTTACGACTACGCGTCTACGAGACATAGAATTTACTTTGTATTAGATAACTTTAAATATTAAGCAGATTATTGCGTTTAGCAATACAACTACCTTAGAAATGTATAAATAATCTTAAAAATTATTTATTATTATTAACGTAATCAATCGCTTCTTTTACTGTAGTAATTTTCTCAGCCGCTTCATCAGGAATTTCACATTCGAATTCCTCTTCTAACGCCATCACTAATTCAACAGTATCTAAAGAGTCAGCACCTAGATCGTCAACAAAAGATGCGTTTTCCTTAACTTCATCTTCACTAACACCTAATTGCTCAACAATGATCTTTTTAACTCTTTCTTCGTTTGTGCTCATAAAATTGCTTCCTCTTTGCAAAAAATTCAGACCGATTCTAAATCGGCTCGCTATTGTATTGAAAAGGTTATCGCCTTGCCATCATCATGAATACCACTAATCAGACGTAAGACCAAATAAGTCTTAGCATTCTTTTTAGGATCTCAACAGTTTTTATTGATTAGATACAAGGATTTAGGCGATATAGTTTAAGTAAGAACATATTTTTTATTTAACATATTCTAGGCCATATATAGGCCTCCATTTATATGAATAGTTTCACCAGTAATGTAACTAGCACTATCAGAAACCAAAAATTTAACGGCTTCAGCTATATCTTTCACATTACCCATACGACCTAGAGGGACTTTGCTGATCAGTGCCTTTTGCTGTTCTTCGTTAAGCTCGCCAGTCATATCTGTCTCAATAAAGCCTGGCGCAATGGCATTTACGGTTATACCGCGCGAACCCACTTCTTGGGCTAATGATTTAGTAAACCCGAAAATACCCGCTTTGGCAGCCGCGTAATTAGTTTGCCCAGCATTACCAGAAGAACCTACCACGGATGAAATATTTACGATGCGGCCAGTCTTGGCCTTCATCATATCGCGCAAACAGGCCTTAGAAAGTCGATACATAGAAGATAAATTAGTATTGATTACATCATTCCATTCATCATTTTTCATGCGCATCAGCAGATTGTCTTTAGTGATGCCCGCATTATTAACCAAAATTGTAGGAGCGCTATATATTTCTTTAATGTTTTCAAGACATGCTTTAATCGAATCCTCTTGAGTAACATCAAGCACCAATGCATGACCATCAAAATCATTCGATTTCAGTTCTTCTTGAATTTTATTAGCGCCGTTTTGCGTTGTAGCCGTACCTACCACAGCCAACCCTTCTGCTGCTAATGCATGCAGAATTGCTTTTCCTATCCCTCGGCTAGCACCCGTTACTAGTGCGACTTGCTTATCCATAGTTACTTAGATTACCTATTTTTATACTTTTTCTTGCGCTATTTCTAGAGCTTGCTCTAAACTTTTTATATCGTATACACCATAGCATGGCACACTTTTATCGATACGTTTACTAAGACCTGTAAGCACCTTGCCTGGGCCTAACTCTATAAATATCTTCGTACCCTGAGAAACCATATTTTGAATTGTCTCTACCCAACGCACAGGATTAAATAACTGTCGATATAAAGCATCTTTAATGTCTTGATCACTCGCATGAACCTTTACATCAGCATTATGGATAACGCTTACATTTGAAGAATTAAATGTAATATCACTTAGATAATCTCGCAACTTAGCTGCGGCCGGCTGCATTAAACTACTATGCGAGGGCACACTGAGTGGCAGTATCACAGCACGCTTAGCACCCGCTTCTTTAGCAGCATCAATCGCTCTTGTTACCGCTGCAGAATCTCCGGCAATGACTACTTGGCCAGGAGCATTGAAATTTACGGCCTCTACTACTTCGCCTTGTGAAACATTTAAACAAACATCGGCGAGTTTATCGTTATCTAAACCTAGTACTGCAGCCATGGCACCTTGCCCAACCGGAACAGCTTCTTGCATCACTTCACCACGAAAGCGCGCAAGAGGTACTGCCGATTCGAAATCTAACACTCCTGCACAAACCAAGGCGGTATATTCCCCAAAGCTATGTCCGGCAACAAATTCAGCTGGCCTTGAAAACTGCTTAGCCCAAATCCTCCATACTGCGACACTTGCACACAGCATTATCGGTTGAGTATTTTCAGTGCGGTTAAGACCTTCTTCTGGGCCAGCAGATACAAGCGCCCACAGGTCCTGCTGAAGGATCTCAGAGCCTTGTTCAAAGGTTTGCTTAACTTCGGGATATTCGCCAGCCAGTTCAGCTAGCATACCGACGGACTGGGAACCCTGACCGGGAAACAAATATGCGTGATTCATTTATATCGTAAAACTAATAATTAATAGATATTTGGTGGGTAATTTTGAAACGCTGCATTGTACTCATAAATCAAATCGCTTGTTTTATTTTTTTCTTCTCCCATAATGTGCGACTTCTTATATATGCGTAGGAGCTGTATGGCTAAGGAAGACCAAATTGAAATGGAGGGTACCGTAATGGAAACCCTACCAAACACCATGTTTCGTGTTGAGCTTGAAAACGGGCATACCATAATTGCACATATTTCTGGGCGTATGCGTAAACACTACATTAAGATTTTGACCGGTGACAAAGTCACAGTTGAAATGACACCCTATGATTTATCAAAAGGAAGAATTACTTTCCGAGGAAAGTAATAGGCCAGGATAAATTTATAAAAACACCTAATTAGTAACTTCTTCTAGATACTCAATTTCTAAAGCACTTTCTGGCCCATTCTCTGAAGCATCGTCGCCTTTCTCATCACTGGCACGTACTACAACTTTGCCGCCGTTTTCTAAGCAGCCAAACAAAATTTCTTCAGCGAGTGGTTTCTTGATGTGTTCTTGAATAACACGCTCCATAGGACGTGCACCCATTTTCACATCATAACCACGCTCAGCAATCCACTCTTTTGCAGAAGCCTCAACTTGGATTTCTATTTTCTTAGACTCTAACTGCGCTTCTAATTGAGATATAAACTTATCTACCACATGTAAAATAGTTTTCTGATTAAGTGGTGAAAATTGAATGATTGCATCCATTCTATTTCTGAACTCAGGCGTGAAAGTACGCTTAATTATTTCAGCACCATCTGACTGATGGTCTTGCGAAGTAAAACCAACGCTACTGCGATTCATTTCTGATGCACCTGCATTAGTAGTCATCACTAAAATCACATTACGGAAATCAACTTTTCTTCCATTCGTATCAGTCAACGTTCCATGATCCATAATCTGTAATAACAAATTGAATACATCTGGGTGTGCTTTCTCAATTTCATCTAACAATAAAACACAGTGCGGCGCTTTTAATATCGCATCTGTAAGCAACCCACCCTGATCAAACCCAACATAACCAGGAGGCGCACCAATTAAACGCGAAACCGTATGGCGCTCCATATATTCCGACATATCAAACCGTAATAGATCAATACCAAGTATCAGCGATAGCTGTCGAGTAACTTCGGTCTTACCTACACCTGTAGGCCCAGCAAATAAGAATGAACCAATCGGTTTTTCTTCGTTACCAATTCCTGAACGTGACATCTTAATTGCAGTAGACAATGTGCCGATAGCATCATCCTGACCAAATACTACCAATTTCAAATCACGCTCTAAATTCTTTAACACGGATGTATCATCAGAACTTACATGTTTGGGCGGTATGCGTGCGATCTTAGACACCACATCTTCAATTTGTTTAACAGAGATGGTCTTCTTACGTGAAGACTTAGGCTTAATATTCATATTCGCCCCAGCCTCATCAATCACATCAATCGCCTTGTCTGGCATGTAACGGTCATTAATGTATTTGTCCGCAAGCTCTGCAGCAGTTTTAAGCGCTTTATCAGAGTATTTAACATCATGGTGCTCCTCAAAGCGACTGCGAAGCCCTTTAAGTATTTGATAAGTTTCATCTACCGAAGGTTCATCTACATCGATATTTTGAAATCTTCTTGCCAAGGCACGGTCTTTTTCAAATACGCCACGGAATTCTTGATACGTTGTAGAACCGATACATTTAAGTTCACCAGAACTTAACATTGGTTTAATTAAGTTTGAGGCATCCATGACTCCGCCTGATGCAGAGCCCGCACCAATCACTGTATGGATTTCATCAATGAAAAGAATTGCACCTTCTTCTTCTTTTAACTGATGCAGCACCCCTTTAAGGCGTTTCTCAAAATCACCACGATATTTAGTACCTGCTACCAAACCACCTAGATCTAATGCATAGATTGTGCTGTCTTGTAAGATTTCAGGAACTTGTTTCTCAACTATCCTCTTTGCAAGTCCTTCAGCGATAGCCGTTTTACCAACACCCGCTTCACCCACTAACAAAGGATTATTCTTGCGGCGGCGACATAGAATTTGGACCACACGCTCAATTTCATTATCACGACCAATTAAAGGATCGATTTTTCCTTCTATTGCACGTGCATTTAAGTTGCTTGCAAAACGCTCCAGAGGTTTTGGAGCAGGTACATCACCATTTAAATCTACTTCCGTTTTATCGGTTAATTCACTTTCTGATTCCATTGGTACTTTTGAAATACCGTGGGCAATGAAATTCACAACGTCTAAACGTGCTACGTCATGTTGCCCTAATAGATATACCGCATGTGATTCTTGTTCGCCGAAAATCGCAACCAAAACATTAGCACCGGTAACTTCAGCTTCTTTTTTGCCCGAGGATTGCACATGGAATACAGCACGTTGTAAAACACGCTGAAAACCTAACGTAGGCTGTGTGTCACGATCATCATCTTCAGGAAGCACGGGCGTGTTATCGCCAATAAATTCTGCAAGCTCGGTGGCAAGCTTAGTTAAATTAGCCCCACATGCTCGCAACACATCCGCCGCCGCAGGATTTTGCGTAAGCGCGAGCAATAAGTGTTCAACGGTCATGAATTCATGCCGTTTTTCACGTGCCTCTTTAAAAGCAACGTTGAGAGTAAATTCCAGCTCTTTATTTAGCATAAGTACCTGTCTTTAAAACTTCTACTTAAGCCTCTTCCATGGCGCAAAGTAATGGATGGTTATTCATTCGTGCATAGTCATTGACTTGAGCTACTTTTGTCTCCGCCACATCGCGGGTAAATACACCACATACACCTTTTCCACGAGTATGAACATGCAACATGATGCGGGTAGCCTTTTCACGATTCATCTTAAAAAAGTTCTCTAAAATATGTACCACAAATTCCATAGGGGTGTAATCATCATTCAATATAACAACTTTGTACATCAGAGGTTGCTTGATCTTGGGCTTTGCCTCTTGGACAGCCAGCTCATCATCGTGGCGAATTTCTTCTTGATCAGACATACTCGATAGGTAAAGCTATTAAATTAATATTATATACAGCACTATCTTATAGCCTAGTTGCAATATCTAAAACGCACCATTTGGCCTACTGAAGGATAGCGTGTAGTACATAGTAAGATGGGTGTAAATAGAGTGAGTTTCAAGTATTTTCTATAATATAAATTAACTAATTATTACAAAGCATTGAATAATATGTGATAAATCAATATATTTAGATTTATTATTTACGATATTCATTATTCTTTACATATTCAAACAGTGCTTTACACAATCACTATTTATTATAAAAACACAGCTAAATTATGAAGTGGGAACCCCATATAACCGTCGCAGCGGTGATCGAACGCGAAGATAAATTTCTCCTAGTTGAAGAAATGATTGAAGGCACCCCGGTTCTCAATCAGCCTGCGGGTCATTGGGAACCAGGTGAAACACTAATTGAGGCGGCTAAACGCGAAACCTTAGAAGAAACCGGCTGGGAATTTTACCCCACTGCTCTGGTAGGCATCTATCAATGGCAACACCCACGTAAAGACGAAACATTTCTAAGATTCACCTTCTGTGGAAGCTGCAGTGAAAATCAAATTTCATCTGAGCTTGATGACAGCATAATGAATGCCAATTGGCACCACAAAGAAGATATTCTGGCCTTACCTGAAACCAGGATCAGAAGCACATTAGTTACAGAAAGTTTAAAGGACTATTTAGCTGGCATACGCAATGACTTAAATATGATGCGTAATATTCATCAGCACTGGTAATTCCCTTTCTGTTCTATTTTCTTTTTAACTTATGACAGAAAAGATTATCGTCGGCATGTCAGGGGGTGTGGACTCCTCCGTAGCAGCCTACCTATTGCACAAGCAAGGCTACAATGTTGAAGGCTTGTTCATGAAAAATTGGGAGGAAGATGATGATGATGAATATTGTTCCGCATCGGTCGATCTAGCCGATGCACAGAGCATCTGCGATCAAATTGGCATACCCTTACATACCGTTAATTTCTCTAGTGAATATTGGGACCGTGTATTCGAGTATTTTTTAACTGAATATAAAGCCGGCCGTACGCCAAACCCAGACATCATCTGCAATAAAGAAATTAAATTCCGCGCATTTCTAGATCATGCGCTTAATTTAGATGCGGACTACATCGCTACCGGACATTATGCAAACTGTGATATCTCAGAATCCGAAGCATCTTTATCTAAAGGTTTAGATGCAAATAAAGATCAAAGTTATTTCCTACATACCTTAGACCAACAACAGCTATCAAAAACACATTTCCCAATTGGTAAGCTAGAAAAATCAGAAGTTAGAGAAATTGCCAAACAGAATGGCTTCGATACGTTTGATAAAAAAGATAGCACTGGTATTTGTTTTATCGGCGAACGCAAATTTAGAGACTTTCTGCAAAATTACATCCCTGCACAGCAAGGCGAAATCAGAACTTTAGATAACAAGAAAATAGGTGAACACGAAGGTGTTATGTTCTACACCATAGGGCAACGCCAAGGTTTAGGCATCGGCGGCCAGCGTGAACATTCAGAAGAACCTTGGTATGTATGCGGTAAAGATGTAGATTTAAACCACCTCTATGTCGTACAAGGACATGAACATGAGTCTTTGTATCATTGCAAATTATTAACACAAGAGTTTCATTGGATTGCGGGAAAACCACCTAGCTCTTTAGAAAAATTAAAAGCTAAATCGCGTTATCGTCAAACTGATCAAGCATGCAAAATTCATTCAGTTACTGAAAGTATTTATGAAATAACGTTTAATGAACCACAATGGGCCATCACTCCTGGACAGAGCGTTGTACTTTATCAGGACGATAAGTGTCTAGGTGGTGCTATTATTGAGAAACGTTTTAAGTAAACAGGTTGTTATCTACGTGTTCACTATATCTAAAGATCAAACCATTGCACTTGCAGGCTTATATCAGTCTTTAGCATTAGTGCAGAATATCGCATGGGAAGGCGATACCAATCATTCTTGTATGGTCCCCACGATTGAAAGCATATTAAAACTAGATGCCGATCAATACATAGATGTATATGGCTCAACCAATAATCTTCAACTCGGCATCCAGACACTCAAAACAGCTCTGCAGAATAAAAGCGAAAAACATGCGGTAGAACGTACCCGCTATGCAATTAATCTTATGTATCTTGCTTCAAAGTTTGCCGTTAATCCTAATTCAGTTTCTTCTCTAAGCAGTCAGCTCGAACGAATCAGCAATCAATACGATTCGGTTGGCGAATCTCTCGATGAGATCACCCAAGATCTAGGTGGCTTATACCGTGAACATATAAGCCCTCTGGGACCGAAAGTGATTATTGAAGGTGATCCCGTTTATTTAAAGATGGGTCAAAATGCCAGCATAATACGCGCACTGCTCTTAGCCGGTATTCGGGCTGTGATTCTCTGGAAACAAGCCAATGGTAAGCGCTGGACCTTGTTGCTTGGAAGAAAATCATTATTAGATAATATTATTGCCTTAGAACAGCGTATTTGACGCCAATTTAGTAACTTTCCCACCCCATTTACCACTTACAGGCAGTTACCCTTTGACGGTAAATGTTTAATAATCACGCTCCCTTATTGACCCCCAGCTTGGTCACAAGCTAAACAGATTTAAACGTACTGCTGAGGAGCCTGCATGAGTAACAGTTTTGACACCAAATCCAACCTTGATGTTAATGGAAATTCATATGAAATTTTTAACGTAGGTAAACTATCTCAAGCTGAGCATCTACCCTATTCCATCAAAATCTTGCTCGAAAACCTTCTACGTCATGAAGATAACAAAACCGTTACTAAACAAGATATCGAAGCGATTTTAAATTGGGACTCTAAAGCAGAGCCAAGTAAAGAAATTGCTTTTCGTCCAGCTCGTGTATTAATGCAAGACTTCACCGGTGTACCTTGTGTTGTAGATTTAGCCGCTATGCGAGATGCAATGAAAAAACTCGGTGGTGACCCAGAAAAAATTAACCCATTGCAACCAGCAGAAATGGTAATCGACCACTCTGTACAAGTAGATAACTTTGGTTCAGATGACGCGATGGATTTAAATGAGAAACTAGAATTCAGCCGTAACAAAGAGCGCTACCAGTTTTTAAAATGGGGCCAAAATGTATTTTCAAACTTTAAAGTAGTTCCTCCTGGCACCGGAATCGTGCACCAAGTAAATTTAGAATATTTAGCACGTGTGATTTTTTCAAAAGATCAAGGCGGAAGTACTCAAGCGTATCCTGACTCAGTAGTCGGTACCGACTCACACACCACAATGATCAATGGCGTAGGTGTTTTAGGTTGGGGTGTAGGCGGAATTGAAGCAGAAGCTTCTATGTTAGGCCAACCGATTTCTATGCTTATCCCTAAAGTGGTTGGTTTTAAACTTACCGGCAAGCTTCCTGAAGGCGCAACGGCAACCGACTTAGTTTTAACTATTGTTGAAATGCTCCGCAAACATGGCGTAGTAGGGAAGTTTGTAGAATTTTATGGTGAGGGTTTAGATGTATTACCACTTGCTGACCGCGCAACCATCGCTAACATGGCACCAGAATACGGTGCTACCTGCGGCATCTTCCCTATTGATGCTGAAACCATTCGTTATCTAGAACAAACAGGCCGTGATCCACAGCAAGTAGCTTTAGCTGAAGCCTATGCAAAAGAAACCGGTATGTGGCGAGAAGGCGTACGTGAAGATGTTAACTTCAGCGAACAAATTGGATTAGATCTAGGCGATGTTGTGCCAAGTATCTCTGGCCCGAAACGTCCACAAGATCGTATTTCTCTATCAGAATCTAAACCTGCATTTGCTAGAGACATCGTTGCACTAAAAGAAGAACGTGATATTAAAAGTGCAGGCAGTGTAGAAATTGAAATTGATGGTAAAAAAGAAACTTTATCTGATGGCGCAGTAGTATTGGCGGCCATTACTTCATGCACCAATACTTCCAATCCAAGTGTAATGCTAGGTGCAGGCTTGGTGGCTCGCAAAGCAGCAGCCTTAGGAGTGAAAGTAAAACCATGGGTTAAAACTTCACTTGCTCCAGGATCACGCGTTGTAACGGAATACTTAGAAAATGCGGGTGTAATGAACGACCTGAAAGAATTAGGCTTTCATGTAGTTGGCTATGGCTGCACAACCTGTATTGGTAACTCTGGCCCATTACCAGAGCCTGTAGCAAATGCAATTACTGAAAACGACTTAGTTACCACCTCAGTACTTTCAGGCAACCGTAACTTTGAAGGTCGTGTACATGCACTTATTCGCATGAACTATCTTGCTTCCCCACCACTGGTAGTGGCTTATGCTATTGCCGGTCGTATGGATATCGATGTTTATAGCGAACCATTAGCAAATGACAAAGACGGCAACCCAGTATTCTTAAAAGATATCTGGCCAACTCAACAAGAAGTGACTGATGTAGTGTCTAACTTCTTAACTACAGAGCAATATGTGAAGTCATATCAAGATGTATTCCAAGGCGAAAGTAACTGGAATAGCTTAGATGCAGCAGATAGCAATTTGTATGCATGGGATGACTCAACTTATATCAACAATCCACCATATTTCGAAGGCATGACTAAAGACATCAGCGATGTTTCAGATATTCATGGTGCACGAGTACTGGCATACTTAGGCGACTCGGTAACCACTGACCACATCTCGCCTGCTGGCGCAATTGCTCCCGATAGCCCTGCTGCAAAATACTTACAAGAAAAAGGTGTTAAACCATCTGACTTCAACTCATACGGTTCACGTCGTGGTAACCACGAAATTATGATGCGTGGCACCTTTGCGAATATTCGCTTACGTAACAAAATGGCTCCTGGCACTGAAGGCGGTGTAACACTACACCAACCAAGCGGTGATCTAATGTCTATCTTTGATGCAGCAATGAAATACAAAGAAGAAAAAGTACCCACCATCATACTTTCAGGCAAAGAGTATGGCTCAGGCTCATCTCGAGACTGGGCAGCTAAAGGCCCTAGCCTTCAAGGTGTAAGTGCAGTTATCGCTGAAAGCTATGAGCGTATTCACCGCTCAAATCTAGTCGGCATGGGCATACTTCCTTTGCAGTACAACGCAGGTGACACTGCCGAAAGCTTAGGCTTAACGGGCAAAGAAGTTTTCAATATTACCGGTTTGCAAAATGGTGCAGCAAAGTTTGTCGCTGTAACCGCAACGGCTGAAGATGGTAACGAGAAATCATTTGATGTAAAAGTTCGCATCGATACACCACAAGAAGTGGAGTATTACCAAAATGGTGGAATTCTACATTACGTGTTAAGACAATTAGCTGCTTAATAACTTACCAAAATTCAGATCAATGCCTCTGCAATGTCAATTGCAGAGGCATTTTTAATGCATGCGCACTAATAATTTAATTCTCGGGTGTATTTTTGCCATGTTTGCAGAATTTTGTTTTGTTGGTATGGGCTCGTTAGTTAAACTGCTTTCCGAAAACTTACCCAGTCAAAATGTTTTGTTTTTTAGAAATCTATTTGGCCTGTTAGTACTTTCACCACTAATATTTAAACTAGGAGTAAATACACTAAAAACTGACAAGCTAAAATGGCATTTCTTGCGCTCATTGTCAGGTGTATCTGCAATGTATTGTTTTTTCTATGCTTTATCTGAATTGCCACTAGCTGATGCGATGCTACTAAAAATAAGCGCGCCATTATTTATTCCTATCATTGCCTTTATCTGGTTAAGTGAACATGTTTCATTACGCGCTATTATTTCGATTATGGTGGGATTTCTTGGTGTGATTTTGGTTTTAAAACCTACCGGCACAATTCATATCGCATCGATTGCAGGCTTAATGGGTGGCGCTTTAGCCGCACTGGCTAAAGTTACTATTAGGCGAATATCTGATACTGAGCCTACAAGTCGAATCGTTTTTTATTTTGGATTAATCAGCTTAACCATTTCTGCCATTCCCATGTTTTGGTTTTGGCAAAACCCTAACAGCAGTGAATGGGGACTACTTATCTTATTAGGCGCCTTTGGTACCTTTGGACAGTTATTCCTAACCAAAGCTTACGCACTAGCTCCTGCAAGTAGAATTGCACCCTTTACCTATTCGTCTATCTTATTTGCCGCAGCTATTGGTTGGATCTTCTGGAATGAAATTGTCACTTTACTGACGGTAGCAGGCGCGTTCCTAATCATCATGGCAGGAATACTTATTATTCAAGAAAAGAGACAATCAACTTCGGTGATTGATGACTAGCCAAATTTTTCTCTCGGCAAATCAACGAGCATATTTGAAAACAAATAACTATAATGCTAATTTTTAATAATTAGCATTATTTTTGAACGCTGCACTCAAGCTGTTGTTGATAAGTCTCTATCATTGAATAAAGCTACAACAATAGTCAGTTGTTTCTAATATCTTCAGTTGAAACTTTGATTTAGCTGGAACTTCAAAGCTCTCACCACCATTAATAGCATTTCATTCACTATTAGGCAAAAGAACCTCTAACTGTCCAGACATAATTTCCATCAGCTCCTTATCATCAGTATTAAATTCATATTCACCTGGCAACATTATTCCCAATGTTTTGCGAGATCCATCTTGAAAAATTATAGAACGGCTTGTCACTTGCCCATCAAAATAGATATTAGCCTCACGAACTATCGATACATTTTCAAATTCAGACATATTTCAAATTCCTTTAGTATTTTTTAGTACTAGATAGAAGCCTGCACACATCGTAGCAGCCCGTAATCGTAGACACCTTCCAATGCCTCATAGACAGGTTTTAAACGCCTTTCTTCATCATCTCCGAATGATTCGATAGCAAAGACAATTTCATCATATTTTTGTTCATCTAATTCAAGCACTTCTTTGACATCTAATAAGCCTGTTTCAATTGCAGCGGATAGATGTGTATACACCGTTGTACTGGTTAACTGGCGCTCCTTAATGATCTGTTCTATGGTTTTACCTTGTTGATAAAGCATCAGTGTTTCATTTACCGTTTGCGATAGATTATTATCTAATAACTCGGTTAGCGGGTATTTAACTATTTCATCAATAAATTTTTTACCAAAACGTGCAAGCTTCTGTTCACCTACACCCGTAATTCCATTCAGATCACTTAAATTAGCGGGACGAACCTTTAGCATTTCTTGCAACGTAGCATCATGGAAAATTACATAAGGCGGAACACCGGCTTTCTCGGCCAATGACAATCTAAGTGCACGCAAAGCTTCCCATAGCTCTTCATCTTGCGGCCGTATTGTCTGCTTACCTTTCTTGTTACTAGAAACCTGCTTTTCTTGTTTTTCCATCTTGCGTAGTTGCAGGGTTTGCTCGCCGCGCAACACGGGCCTGCATTTCTCGGTTAAACGTAAAGCACCATGACGTTCAATATCGATTTCTAAAAAGCCTAAAGCAATGAGTTGACGCATCATCACGCGCCATTCTGCAGTAGAAAATTCTTTGCCAATTGCAAATGTACTGAGTTGGTTATGACCATTACGTTGGATACGATCATCTTCTTTGCCAAGTAGAATATCGACAATGTAATTCACACCAAAGCGTTGTTCCGTACGATACACACAAGACAATGCCATTTGAGCAGCTTGGCTAGCATCCCATCTTTGTGGTGGACGCAAACAGTTATCACAATTTCCACAAGAATCGCTCGTGGTTTCATCAAAATACTCCAACAAAGCATGACGACGACAGCTGACTAATTCACACAAACCCAACATAGCTTCTAACTTGTGATGCTCAACCCGCTTATGAGTTTCATTTGCATTGGAGTTCTGACTGAATTGTCGCAATGTGATTACATCTTGTAAGCCGAATGCCATCCAAGCATTTGCATCTAAACCATCTCTTCCTGCACGCCCCGTTTCTTGGTAATACGCCTCAATACTTTTGGGTAAATTAAGATGCGCAACAAAACGCACATCGGGTTTATCAATTCCCATACCAAAGGCAATTGTAGCGACAATAATCACCCCTTCTTCACGTAAAAATCGGCGTTGGTTTTCTTGTCGCACCTCGGCAGACAAACCTGCATGGTAAGGCAAAGCTATACGACCCTGATCACTTAGCCATTCTGCTATAGAATCTACTTTTTTGCGTGACAAGCAATACACAATTCCTGCATCTTCTGCATGATTGTCTGTTAAGAATTTCCAGAGTCGCTGCTTAGAATTGCCACCATCACTGATAGCATAATGAATATTCGGTCGATCAAAGCTATCTATAAAAACATTAGCTTGCTCTAACTGCAGTTGCGTAATAATTTCTTCGCGGGTGCGCTGATCCGCCGTGGCGGTAAGTGCAATTCTTGGTACGTTGGGGTAACGCGCATGAATTTGCTTCAAACGTTGATATTCTGGCCTGAAATCATGCCCCCACTGAGACACACAGTGCGCCTCATCAATGGCAAATAATGACAATCTGGCATCATCCAACAGCCTCATCATTCTCTCTGTCAACAAACGCTCTGGTGCAACATAGAGAATATCCAATTCGCCATTGATTAATTTTTGCTCAACGGCAGAAGCTTCGTTGTATTCAAGACTGGAATTCAAGAAAGCCGCTTTCACACCAAGCTGCTTAAGCGCATCAACTTGATCTTGCATTAAGGCTATC
>CAXMUG010000131.1:0-7059 GCA_964196535.1 uncultured Mycobacterium sp.
GTGTAATGGCCACCATCAATCAAATTCTTGATCAAGATACAGCGATCCTCGTGGTAGAGGAAATGGGTCACGAAGCAAAACCGATGGAAGCTTCAAGTGTTGAAGATAAGGTGTTGCAAGTTGAATATGATGATTCCAAAGCGCTGGTTAGAAATCCTGTTGTAACAGTTATGGGCCATGTTGATCACGGCAAAACTTCATTGCTTGATTATATTCGCCGAACCAAAGTGGCTTCGGGTGAAGCAGGTGGAATTACTCAGCATATTGGTGCTTATAGCGTTAGCACTGACAAAGGAACGATTACTTTCCTCGATACACCAGGTCACGCAGCCTTTACTGCAATGCGTGCAAGAGGAGCTAAAGCTACGGATATTGTTGTTTTAGTCGCAGCGGCAGACGACGGTGTAATGCCGCAAACGAAAGAAGCCGTGGAGCACTCGCGTGCAGCCGGTGTGCCGATGATTGTTGCAGTGAATAAAACAGATAAACAAGATGCTGATCCAGAGCGTGTACGTAATGAGCTCGCAGCGCTAGAAGTGTTACCTGAAGAGTGGGGTGGCGATACCATCTTTTTGAATGTTTCTGCACTTACGGGCGAAGGTATAGATGAATTGCTAGAAGCTATTTCATTGCAAGCTGAAATTCTAGAATTAAAAGCGGTAGATCACGGTCCTGCCTCAGGTGTGGTGATTGAATCAAGTTTAGATAAAGGTCGTGGGCCGGTTGCAACCGTGTTAGTGCAACAAGGGATGTTATCTAAAGGCGATATGCTGTTAACTGGTGAAGAGTTTGGTCGTGTTCGTGCCATGTTTGATGAAAACGGCAAAGAAGTTGTAACGGCCGGGCCATCTACTCCAGTAATGGTTTTAGGATTATCTGGTGCAGCCAATGCAGGTGAGGATGCTATCGTAGTTGCCAATGAGCGCAAGGTGCGTGAAATTGTCGGTGTACGCAAAAGCAAATCTAGAGACACGCGATTTGCGGCTCAACAAGCTTCTAAATTAGAAGATGTATTTAGCCAGCTGGGTTCGGGTGCAGCAGAAACCGTTACAGTTATGATTAAAGCGGACGTGCAAGGAAGTGCTGAGGCATTAAAAGACTCGCTTGAAAAACTTTCTACAGATGAAGTGAAAGTGAAAATTGTAATGTCTGCAGTGGGTGGTATTAATGAATCAGATGTGAGTCTTGCCGAAGCTGCTAAAGCCGTATTGATTGGCTTTAATGTGCGTGCGGATAATGCAGCTAAGAGAACTGCTGCTGATGTTGGTGTTGAGATTCGTTACTACAGTATCATTTATGAAGCAATTGATGATGTGAAGTTGGCTATGAGTGGCTTGCTTACACCAGAATTGCGCGAAGAAATTATTGGTCTTGCTGAAGTTAAAGACGTGTTTAGATCATCGAAGATGGGTGCAGTAGCAGGTACTCAAGTGCTTGAAGGAATGATTAAACGCGGCAGCCCTATTCGTGTACTTCGTGACAACGTAGTTGTGTATGAAGGTGAGTTAGAGTCGTTACGTCGTCATAAAGATGACGTGAATGAAGTTAAGTCAGGAACAGAATGCGGAATTGCGGTTAAGAACTACAATGATGTTCAGCCAGGCGATCAAATAGAAGTATACGAACGTACAGAAATTGCCAGAACAATTTAACCAGAACAATTTAAAACGACAACCTTTATAAAAAGCATTTATTCAAATGCAACAACAATCATCTAGACCTCTACGCGTCGGCGAGCAACTGCGTCGTGAGCTTACTTTAATTCTACGCAATGAAGTTAAAGATCCGCGTGTATCTGAAATTATTATTTACGATGTTGTGGTAAGTAAAGATCTAGGTACTGCAAAAGTGTATTTCAGTCCAATGGACATACAACAAGATCCTGCGGAGACGATTAAAGGTCTGCAAAGTGCCAGTGGTTATTTGCGATCACAGTTAAGTAAGATATTAAGTTTGCGCAAAATGCCTGAGTTACGATTCATTGTTGACGATACGGAAGCCAAGGGCGATCGCATCGAGCAACTTATTCAAAAAAGTCTTAATAAGTAGCAATACGTACTGGTCGAGTCTCCCAATACAAGTGGGCCAATAGAGAATGGGCAATAAAAAGAATAAAGGTCGAGCTCTAAATGGTTTGTTACTCTTCGATAAACCAACTGGTGAATCATCAAATCGTGTACTGCAAAAAGTAAAACGAATTTTTAATGCTGCGAAAGCAGGCCATACTGGAACCTTAGACCCATTGGCAACCGGATTGTTAGTGATATGTTTTGGTCGCACCACAAAAATTTCTGATTATCTATTAGCGGTAGACAAGCAATATCGAGTCGTTCTAAAACTTGGAGTAACCACCGATTCAGCTGATGCTGACGGTGAAATTCTTGAGCAACGAGATGCATCTAAGGTCACTAAAGAGCAAATACTGCAACAGGCTGCTAGATTAACCGGTAGCATTGAACAAATTCCTCCAATGTATTCTGCTTTAAAGCACCAAGGTTCGCGCTTATATGAGTTGGCAAGAAAAGGTATAGAGGTAGAGCGAGCACCTAGAAAAGTTGAGATTCATAGTTTTGACTTGCTCGAACAGCAGCAAGATTTGGTGACCATGCAGGTGCATTGCTCAAAAGGTACATATATTCGAACCCTGGTTGAGGATCTTGGGGAATTATTGTCTTGCGGTGCGCATGTAGCAGAATTAAGACGCACTTCATTGGGGCCATTCACTGATCCAAAAATGTATAACTTTAGTGAGCTAGAGCAGTTTGCCGAACAAGGATTTTCAGCGTTAGATCAAACATTACTGCCAACCGACCATGCACTACAGGGCTGGCCGGCAATTTTAATTGATGAAAATCAAATGGTAGGTATACGTAATGGGCATGCCATGCACCTTGCAAACCTACCCGCCGAGGGTTTGGTGAGAATCTACGATATGGATCAGCGATTTTACGGAATAGGCAGGATACGAGAAGACGGTCTTATGGTTCCAAAACCCCTTAATTGAGATGAATAATACCTCTTTAAGGTTAGGTTTTTGGCGACATGGCACACCGAGAGATTTCCCTTGTTCGTAAGGGCCTACGTGGTAGAATCGCGCACTCGGTAAAAGGCAGTATTGCAAGAAATAGGGGTAAAGCCCGTAATGATTAGGCCTGTAAAAATTAGGCCAGAAAAATTAGGTAAGAGAAAATAAGGCAAGAATATAAGATGACCATTACAGCACAAGACAAGTCAGAAATCGTAAAGAAATATCAACGAGAAGGTACTGATACCGGCTCACCTGAAGTGCAAGTAGCGCTCCTTTCTGCACGCATCACACATTTAAGCGATCATTTTAGCAAGCACAAGAAAGACCATCACTCACGTCATGGCTTATTAAAGATGGTAAATCACCGTCGTAAACTTCTTGACTACTTGCGTTCAAAAGATCAAAAAAGATATCAAGATCTAATTGGCTCTCTTGGCTTAAGACGCTAATTGTTAATGCTCTCTAAAGTAAGAGGGTGTTCAGTGTTTGTATCTTTAACGCGTTCAATCAACGGCATGTATTTATTTTCATAGGCAATATGATTTTGTCTTGTGGATGAATGCATTTTAGTAGTAAGAAAATAATTAACAGTAAATCAAATATCGGGAATAATCAGTGAGCAAAATAACCAAGACATTTAAATACGGCGACCATGAAGTAACTCTAGAAACAGGCGAGATCGCAAGACAAGCCTCTGGAGCGGTAATGGTAGATATGGGCGGAACTACAGTAATGGTAACTGTAGTAGGCAAAAAAGATGCTGACCCGACTCGTGACTTTTTCCCACTAACGGTTAACTACCAAGAAAAAACCTATGCAGCAGGTAAGATTCCTGGTGGCTTCTTTAAAAGAGAAGGTCGTCCTAGTGAAAAAGAAACACTTACTTGTCGCCTAATCGATCGTCCAATTCGCCCAATGTTTCCTAAGGGCTTCATGAATGAAGTTCAAGTAATTGCAAACGTTGTATCGATGAATACCGATATTAATCCTGATATCCCTGCGCTGATTGGTGCATCAGCAGCCTTATCTATTTCTGGTATACCTTTTAACGGTCCAATAGGTGCTGCACGTGTTGCCTATGTTGATGATGGCTATGTGTTAAATCCAAATTACTCTCAGTTAGATAATTCAAAATTGGATCTAGTCGTTGCAGGTACTGAAAGCGCGGTACTTATGGTGGAATCTGAAGCGCAGATTCTTTCAGAAGAAGTGATGTTAGGTGCGGTAATGTTTGGACATGAAAATCTACAAACAGCCATTACTGCTATTAAGGAATTCGCAGCAGAAGTGAATACACCCGCTTGGGATTGGCAAGCGGCAGTTGCGGATGAGTCTCTAGCAACTAAAGTTAATCAAGCATGTGCTGCTCAGTTAGGCGAGGCATATCAAATTGCTGACAAGTTGCAGCGTCAAGATAAAGTAAGCGAAGCACGTAGTGCAGTTGTTGAGTCTTTAGTAAGCGAAGATGGCCCAAGTGAAGCAGATGTGCTTGCTGCATTCAAAAAAGAAGAAAAGAAAATTGTTCGCGGCCGTATTATTTCTGGTGAAAAGCGTATTGATGGTCGTGACCAAAATACGGTTCGTCCTATTAGCGTCCGCACAGGATTTTTGCCACGCACACACGGGAGTGCATTATTTACACGCGGTGAGACACAAGCCGTTGTAGTTACAACATTAGGTACTGGTCGTGATGCGCAAATTATTGATGCAATCGAAGGTGAATATAAAGATATGTTCATGTTGCATTACAACTTCCCTCCATTCTGCGTAGGTGAAACCGGTTTTGTTGGTTCTCCAAAGCGTCGTGAAATTGGCCATGGAAAATTAGCTAAGCGCGGTATTCAAGCCGTAATTCCAAGTGAAGAAGAATTCCCATACGTACTACGCGTAGTGTCAGAGATTACTGAATCCAATGGTTCAAGTTCGATGGCCAGTGTATGTGGTACCAGCTTGTCTATGATGGATGCAGGTGTACCTCTTAAAGCTCCGGTTGCTGGTATTGCAATGGGCTTAATCAAGGAAGGTGACGACTTTGCAGTATTGAGTGACATCCTCGGTGACGAAGATCATCTTGGCGACATGGATTTCAAAGTTGCAGGAACTACCGATGGTATTACTGCTTTACAAATGGATATTAAGATCGAAGGCATTACCAAAGAAATTATGGATAAAGCCCTTAGTCAAGCTAAAGAAGGTCGTTTACATATTCTTGGTGAAATGGCGAAAGATATTTCATCAGCACGCGAAGAAATGTCAGAATTTGCACCACGCTTTACCGTGATGAGAATTAACCCAGACAAGATACGCGATGTAATTGGTAAAGGTGGCGCAACGATTCGTCAACTCACCGAAGAAACCGGAACTACGATTGATATCGATGACGAAGGTGTAATTAAGATTGCATCGATAGATAAAGCAGCCGGTGACGATGCGAAGAAACGTATCGAAGAAATCACTGCTGATGTTGAAGTAGGTAAAATTTATGAAGGTAAGGTCGTTAAGATAATGGACTTTGGTGCATTTGTAAGTGTATTACCTGGTAAAGACGGTTTGGTTCATATCTCACAAATATCAAATGAGCGCGTTGAAAATGTTACTGATGAGTTAACCGAAGGTGACATCATTAAAGTGAAAGTGCTTGAGATTGATAAGCAAGGACGCATTCGTTTAAGCATGAAGGCTATAGAGGAATAAACTTATATTAAGTTTGAAAAAGGGCGCGATTTGCGCCCTTTTTTTTGCATTATTTTCTGAAGGTATTGTTAACCATTTTTAAAGAATTATTTTTAAACCTTGTATTTTCCGTTCTTCTTTCCACATTTCTTCTATCTTTCATTATCAGCTTGCAATCATCGTCTATAAATGGAAATCGAGTTTCATCTGCAGAAACTCTACGATCTGAACTTTTTCTTCGCTCTTGAAGAATTTCTTCCTTAGTAACTTGCCTAGAGTGTTTAACTGAATTTGACACACCATCCACCTATGTCTTTAAGAATGCTGAAATTATAAGTATTCCGTAATAAATGAATTATATAAGGGGCTGGTGGACAATTTCACGGAGCGAGTGGTTTTTTGAGTGCGTATTCTGTGAACCGTCACACAATTAATGGGTTATTGTTAAGTTTAAGTGGAATGGTTGGGGAGAGCTGTAAGGTTTCAATATGAGAGCTTATGGCCGGAAGCGGACATTGGCAAAGAAAGATTTAATTTGATGAACATCTTGCCTCACGCGACACTTGTGCATCCATGCGCATCGTCCTTGTACTCAGGTGGTCGAATGCTGATATTTAGTTCAAAATACAAAAAGATGACAGACAAACTAAAAATCAAAAAAACCGATGATGAATGGCGTAATGAATTATCGCCTGAGCAATTTCATATTTGTCGGCAGAAGGGTACGGAACCGGCATTTAGTGGTGAGTTTAATGGCCATAAAGAAAATGGTATGTATGTTTGTGTTGCTTGTAAAGCTCCATTGTTTGAATCGGAGCATAAGTTTGATTCGGGTTCAGGTTGGCCAAGTTTTTTTCAACCGGCTAATACGGAGTGTCTCCAAGAAGAGTCTGACGTGTCGCACGGAATGCGTAGAACCGAGGTAATGTGCCAAGCATGTGATGCGCACTTAGGGCATGTATTCGAGGATGGGCCCAATCCCACAGGACTTAGATATTGTATTAACTCAACATCTTTAGACTTTGATTTTAAAGATAATTCTTAAAGTAGATCGTCTGTTGTTAATTTAATTTCTAGCATTGTACTCATTGATAATTGTTGCTTGTTGTACTAATTGCACATCTCATCAATGAGTTATCTGATGGTTATTTAACCACTCTGTTCAAGCTGTGTTTAGTTTATGAGTCAATTATTTCGGCCTTAAATTTGTGAAAGCTATGCTATAAAAACGTATCGAACGGATGCTATAATTTCTATAAATATCAGTGTGCTGGCCAATAATTATATAATTATTGGCCTCATGCTCGGTAACAGATTTCAAATATCTATTTTTATAATCTAAATTTTCTTCTGTACAG
>CAXMUG010000132.1:0-9604 GCA_964196535.1 uncultured Mycobacterium sp.
CAAGACAAGTCTAAACTTGAAACCTAGTTACAATCCAAAATTCGAACTAACTGAAAGATAATTTCAATTAGTTCAACCAGTTTGCCTGGTGACCAAAGAGCGTTGGTACCACCCGATCCCATCTCGAACTCGGAAGTGAAACGGCGTATCGCCGATGGTAGTTTGGGGTCTCCCCATGCGAGAGTAGGACATTGCCAGGCATCAAATTGAACCCTCAGTGCTATTAAGTGCTGAGGGTTTTTTTATGTCTGCTTCACATGAGGAGACCCAGCTTTTTGTATAGGTGTGAGGTATTTATTTATGAATGTTCGATGTCGCTACGCGCTTCCATGTGCTCTCGCGACTTTGTGGTTTTATGACTACTAGAAAATTAAATTTGTCTAAAGCTTAGGTTTTTACTACCTTTATTTAATGGGGATTTCAAAACAAGAGTTTGCCATACAAAGATTAGCGAGGATTTTACGTTCGATCGAAATTATGTTGCCGGAACTTGAGCAAGAAGCAGTTGCTGCTCAATATTTTACACTAAGTCAAGACGAACGAATTAAAGGGTGGTTTGTTAAATTTCTGGCCTTGCGAGTCAGTCTTTGAGAAATTATAGATGAAGTTCATGAACAAGCGGCTGTCAATATTAATGATATTAAAACAGACAGTGAATATCAATTATTTGTTATAGGTTTTGCTGCTGCTTGCCAGGTTGTTAGGTTGGATCGTTTGTTATTAGAAAGAGTAGCTACACATACTTTTATTCAACGTAATCTAAATGAAGAAATTCCTGAGTACAATATTGAGCCGAAGCAGTACACGAATATCTTTGAGGCATTCGTAGACGTAAGAAATGCGCATAAAATTTTACAAGCAATAAGATTTCTAGAACAAAAACGTAGAAAGATAGGCAGCTTGTTAGATGATGTAAAGGTTGGTTATTTTGTTAGAGGCCTTCCGCAATTTCGTTCCTATCTGGATGAGCACAAGCGAAACTATTTAAAGCGTAGCTTAGACTTTTTTCAGCCTACTTTGTGTAGGCGAGGTGCTCGCATAAAAGAGCAGTCACAATATAGGCTTTTAGAGGTGTCGGGGCGGGTATTATCAGAGTGTGTGAATAAGAGAAATAAGCAAGTTACACATAAAATTCGAGAACAACTTCGTCGATATTTAAAACCTGGAGTTGTGTTTGTAACTAGGCACAAATACGCACTGACTAATTTATTTCTTCCTGGTTTTTGGCCACATGCTGCAATTTATGTAGGGTCTGAAGGTGAGCGCAATGCTTTGGGTATTAAGCAAGCTATCGAGCGAGTAATTGTCCATGAAGGTAAGAGCTATAATTTCGATTTCGATTTTTTCCGTTCTGATCGATTAGTTTGTACTGAGCTTGCTTACCGAGCATACGATGAAATTGAAGACATTAAGATTGATTTAAAAGAACGCGCAGGACGGCCAACGTTATCTGCGGAAGATTTATGTGATTTGGCTATTTATAGTAATATGTTTGATGCCGTGGCAATTTTTGGTGTTAAGGGTACGAATGGGCTGGAAACTAACAAACAAGATGTTGTGAAATTTCTGAAGAATAGTTATTTGCAAAATAATTAAGTTTCGAATGTATTAATGATAGTTGTGAATTTCTTAAGGGTAAGTTGCATACTTGGTTTGGTATTCGGGTCTATTAGTGTCTATGGTCAGGGCATGCCTGATGCATCAGAAAGAAAAAGATTGCATATTAAAAAAATAAATAACATTGAAACTAAATTCGATTTAAGCAGTCTTCCTATTTGTTCAAGATACGGTTGTTCAGAAATTACGAACGTGTTTCTTACTACAGAGCAATGGAAAGAAATCGTCTCAATTTTTAAAACTCCTCCTGTATCAGCTGCTAAAGAAAGAGAATTATTGTCAATTGCTATTGGTCAAATAGAAACGGTTGTGGGGGCTAAGAATAATACTCATAGTGATATGGGTGGGACGTTTAATATCTACTTAAACCTACGTAATGGCAAAAGTGAACAAATGGATTGTATAGATGAGTCTGCAAATACATTATTATATTTAAGAGTTTTGCAGCAAGAGCAAAAATTATATTGGCATGATATCTATGGATTAAGTAGCCGAGGAGGCTTTAGAGCAGGATATCCGCATACAGCTGTACTCATAATTGATAATAAAACCGATCAAAAATATATTATTGATTCTTGGTTCCATGACAATGGGAGGTCAGCGGAAGTTATTCCATATAAAGTATGGAAAAAAGGCTGGAAGCCTAATAAGAAAAATTAGCTTATTGAAAACATCACCTCGCTGTTATTGCGCGGTGATGTTCGAAATATTACAGTTGAATGTTAGTTAACAAGAGTGTCTGTAATGATATGAGAGTTAACAATATCCTTACGTACTGACCATAAGATGGCGAGCACTTCATTACGCTCTTGTTGTGCAACTTTATGCATTTCACAAGCGGCTAGAACGTCATCGACAACAGCATTAAATTCCATTTCATTAATGTTCATGCCTCGATGTGCAGATTTCATATCCATGCCTTTGTATTCCACATCGGTCGAGCCGGTTGCTGCAGCAAAGATTTCGAAAACTCTCTTTTTCACATATGAGGGGTCGCTACCAGCAAAGCGATCTTTAACGATTGGATTTTTGCTATGGTTGTTCCATATGTCTTCTACAATGGCTTTAACTTTTTCTCTACCACCAATTCGGTCATATAAGGATTTTGCTGTGGGGGCTGATGTTGTATCTGGTGCTTCAGAAGAGCATGCAACTAATATAAATGTTGCGAGAAGGATAGCTATGCTAGTTTTAACTTTCATTGTGGTACTCCATTATCTATAACGCGAAATTCGATTGATTTCTTTTCATATATATTACCCATATTAGGGCTTGCTTACTACTCTCTGCATATCGCATATATCGTTGATTTATATAAGCTATTCCATACAATCATTAGATAAATAAATATGACCTTAGTTCGATTTGATGAGGTGTCGCTCGAGTTCGGC
This sequence comes from uncultured Mycobacterium sp., assembly GCA_964196535.1. GTDB lineage: Bacteria > Pseudomonadota > Gammaproteobacteria > UBA4575 > UBA4575 > JABDMD01. The sequence goes on from CAXMUG010000132.1 coordinate 3,009, forward strand.
GACACTCCACTATTAGTGGAAGCTAATTTTGCCATTGAAGCAAAAGAGCGTGTTTGCCTGATTGGTCGCAATGGCGCAGGAAAGTCATCAATGTTGAAGATGATTGCTAACGAATTGCAGCCAGATCATGGTCTTGTGCAATGGAAAGGAAATCTTCGTGTCAGCACGCTGGAGCAGAATTTATTAGAAAGCTCAGAAGAGCTTGTAAAAGATGTAGTTCTGCATGGCCTCGCTGAACAACAAAAGATAATTGATCAATACAATGATTTATCCAAACAAGATTTAGACGATCGTGGATTACGCGATTTACATGAACTGCAACAGGTAATTGATGCGTGTGATGGATGGCAAGTTGCGCAGCGCGTTGAAACTATCATGACTCAGTTGCAATTGCCTGCTGAGCAAAAGCTAAGTGAATTATCAGGTGGTTGGCGTCGACGTGTAGCGCTAGGTAAGGCACTAGTGTCACAGCCAGAATTACTTTTACTGGATGAGCCTACGAATCATTTAGATATCAGCACGATTGAATGGCTGGAGCATCATGTGCGTGGCTATCAGGGCAGTGTAATTTTTATTACTCATGATCGTACTTTTTTACAAAAGCTTGCAACACGTATTGTTGAGATTGATCGAGGCAAGTTAATTAGCTGGCCAGGTAATTATAATAATTATCTTAAATTAAAAGAGAAGGCTCTTGAAGAAGAGGAAACAAGTAATAAATTGTTCGACAAAAAACTTGCCCAAGAAGAAGTTTGGATACGTCAAGGCATAAAAGCCAGGAGAACTCGCAATGAAGGGCGAGTTAGAGCGCTTAAAGCCATGCGTGAAAAACGTGGCAAGAGGATTAAACGTGAAAGTTCGGCTCGTGTTCACCTTGAGACGGCAGAAAAATCTGGTCGGAAAGTTATCGCTGTGCGTAATGTTACACACGGATACGGCGACAGTACGTTAATTAAAGATTTTTCACTTAAAGTGCAACGTGGGGATCGAATTGGTTTGATTGGAAACAATGGTGTCGGTAAGAGCACCTTGTTAAGGATTCTTCTCGGTGAAATTACTCCAGATAAAGGAACGGTTAAGCTTGGGACGAATTTGGAAATTGCCTATTTTGATCAGCTTAGGCAGGGCTTAGAATTAAACAAAACTATTGCAGAGAATATTGGTGACGGCAAAGACTATATAACCATGCATGGTAAGCAGCGGCATGTAATTGGTTATTTGAAAAATTTTTTGTTTAGTCCTAAACGCGCAATGACGCCAGTAAAAGCTTTGTCGGGTGGCGAGCGCAATAGAGTGATATTGGCAAAACTATTTACTAAGCCTGCTAATCTTTTAATTTTAGACGAACCTACTAACGATTTAGATATAGAGATGTTGGAAGTGCTCGAGCAACGCTTGGTTGAATACACAGGAACTCTAATATTGGTTAGTCACGATCGTGACTTTTTAGACAATGTAGTGACTAGCACATTGGTTTTTGAGGAAAATGGAAGTGTGCAGGAGTATGTGGGTGGGTATAAAGACTGGGCGCGTCGAGGCAAACTACTTTTAGAAACCGATGCTCCTTCTGGAGAAGATGTGAATAGCGCTACATCATCTGCTGTTAAGGAAGAGGAAAGAAAACCAAAGAAGTTAAGTTATAAATTACAGCGTGAGTTAGATGAGATGCCTGAGCGAATTGAAGAGCTTGAAAAATTTATACAAGGGCTTACTACTAAAGTTGCAACTCCTGATTTTTACGATAAGCCTTACGAGGAAACTAGCGAAGTGCATGAGCAATTATCCACTGCTCAGCAAGAACTAGATAAAGCTATGGCGAGGTGGTCGGACCTAGAAAGCAGTTTGTAAGTATTCTTTACAAGCTTGGTAATTACCACGAAAGCAAATAAACTCTTCGCGTTTTTTTAGCTGGTCTTCATACATCGGGTCATAGTAATTTTCCAATATTATTTTTAACCAATCATAATGATTTGTAATTTCACCTGTATTTGCATGCTGTTTGAGTGCTTGTTGCATCGCTTTATAGGCAGTTTCATAACGCGTAGGACCCAAGCGTTTTTGAATTTTCTCTAACCCTAGTAATAAATAGTCAGAAAAGAGTTTAAATACATTTTCTGTATGTAGGTTTTCAAATTCAGCATGCATGTCTACCACATATTCTTGTATCAATCGTTCTAGTCTCGCTTCATAGGGTTCTTCTATAACAACTAATGGCGACTCGCGCATTTTGGAGAACAATGTTTTTGGTAAACCTGCCTTGCCAATAGTTCTTGCTTCATCTTCTAAAGTTATTTTTGAAATATTTTTATGCTTAAGCTTTAAGAAATCGATGGCTAAGATGTTTTCGAAGTTAATTTGGTTATTCTGTTCATTGGCATGACCGCCAAAACTTGAGCCACGATGATGTGCAGCAGCTTCTAGGTCGACAGTATTATCAAGCTCGTTAATAAGAGTAGTTTTTGCTGACCCTGTTTTTCCACCAACTAATGTAAATGAGCATTCTTTTGCAGCGCTTTCTAATCCATCTAATAAGAATGTGCGTAATGCTTTGTATCCGCCAGTTATGATAGGCATTTCTACCCCGGCTTCTTGCATCCATTGTTGGGTGATTTTGGAGCGCAAGCCGCCTCGAAAACAATATAGAGAACCGCTTGGGTGTTGTTTGGCAAAATTAACCCATGCTGAAATACGCGCTTCACGTATTTTGCCTTGTACAAGTTCATAGCCTTTTTCTATGGCTTTATCTTGGCCATGATTGTTATAGCAGGTGCCCACGATTTCGCGTTGTTGATTGTCCATAATGGGCAAGTTTTTAGAGGTAGGGAATGCGCCGCGCTCAAATTCGATGGGCGCTCGTACGTCCATCATGGGCGAATTATTTAAAAATAATTCTGTATAGAGTTGATGATTTTCGTGCATGTTAGTTGCTGGAAAAATAAATATCACCATAACTCGCGCTTGCGACACTTTTAGAGTTATCGGTGTCTGTCATGATGGCAATGCCGTCGATATGTTTTGGTAGTTTTTTAAAATATTGCATCAGATCTTCTTTAATATTAACTTTTTCATGCTGCCAAATATTTGTTTCATCTCGGTTGCTTCTGAGGGGGATCATAATTGATTTTTCGGTAAAAGCATTGGGCCAATGAGAGTCTGAGAGGTCATTACTAGACCAAACATAGTTTAATGCTTTTGAGCTTAATGGTGTGTATCCATTTTTAAATACGACATATATTCTTGCTGCATAATCATCGCCACTTTTATCTTTTTCATTGAGTTCTGGCAAGGCTTTGTCGACACGCCAACTCCAATTTAAGAAAGGGGTTTCATGTATATTGACCTTTATCTTTTTGTATAAGGCGGATGCGGATTGCATGCTTTCTGCATGCAAGTAAAAATTCTGTTCTTCGCTTTTAATAGAATATTGGGTTTTACCTTCAAATGATTTGTTTTCCCAGTCATCCAGGTTCATTTCTGAGAACTGTGCAATCTGTATGGTTCCTTCGCTCGACAAATCAGCAATAGCATCCACTGTCAATAATGTGAATAGGGCTATTAATAGAGCCAAAATATATTTTTTAAGGATTGTCATATATATCCTTTTTCCCGCCAATCGTTTTCATAGTAAGCTTCTGTTTTTGTAGCCCATTAATTTAATGCTAAATAATAAATATTATACTCAAGACCAGCATGGGCCCTATGAATTCTATGCCTTAGGTGATTTTCAGCTTGAATCAGGTGAGGTCTTAAATAATGCACAATTAGCTTTTGCCGTGCATGGTAAGTTAAATGAAGCAAAAGATAATGTCATTTTATTCACAATCATGTTCTCTGGCACGTCCAAGAATATGGAGCATTATATAGGCGCAGGTAAGGCGCTAGATCCTGAAAAATATTGCATCATTCTTCCTAACCAATTGGGTGGTGGTTTATCTGCTTCACCGCATAATATAGATGGTTCTCAAGCTATGGCGGACTACCCAAAGGTTTCAATTGGTGATGATGTGGTTGCACAACATCAACTGCTGACAGAGCATTTTGGAATTCAAGAATTGCAGTTGGTAACGGGCTGGTCGATGGGTGCGCAACAAACATATGAATGGGCTATTCGTTATCCTGATATGGTGAAACGGGCAGCACCAATTGCAGGGACAGCTAAATGCACCCCACATGACGCGTTATATGTGTGTGTATTTTCTGAAGCCTTGAAGTCAGATCCGGCATGGAATAAAGGAGATTACTCTGACCCACATGCATGCGTGCTTGGGTTAAAACGCTTGGCGCATGTGTTCGCACTGATGGGCCTTAGTACAGAGTTCTATAAACAAGAGCAATGGAAAAAAATCGGTTTTGATTCGATGCAAGAGATGTTGGCTGGTTTTTGGGAAGCATGGTTTCAACCCATGGATCCAAATTCGCTGCTGATTCAGGCTAACAAATGGCAAGAGGGTGATTCCAGTAAGCGTGTTGGAGGCAATCTAGTTAAAGCTTTAAATAGTATTAAAGCCAAAACTTATGTTATTGCCTTTGAAAAAGATATGTTTGTCCCTGTTGAGGATTGCAAAGCTGAACAACAACAAATTCCTGGAAGCGAACTTAAAGTGGTTCCTTCTTTGATGGGGCATTTTGCAATGCTAGGTTTGTTGACTGAAGATTTTATACTTATTGATAATATAATAAGCGCATTGTTGTCTTGTGATGTTTCCTAAGGCATATACACCTTAATTCAGCCAAGTCTGTATAATTCGATATTCACTATATATATTCAGGAAATACTATTTCGTATGTCGGCACATTTTAAATGGTTTGGAGAACGCGAATCCGTTGAAGAGGTGGAAGAGGGTAAAACACTTGCACCTAAGTTTGACGAGCATGGTTTAGTTGCAGCTGTAACTACAGCGGCTGAGTCGGGCGAATTGTTAATGCTTGGGTATATGAATGCCGAGGCACTAGAGAAAACAATTGAAACCGGCGAGGCTCATTATTGGAGTCGCAGCCGTGAGTGCTTATGGCATAAAGGTGCGACAAGTGGATTAGTGCAAAAAATTGTTGAGTTACGCATTGATGATGACCAGGATGCAGTTTGGCTGCGAGTGGATGTGGTTGGTGATGCAAGTTGTCATGTTGGTTATCGCTCATGTTTTTATCGAGCTATACCTATTGGAGAAAAGCTTGATGCGGCACCGATTAAAATGGAATTTAAGGAATATGAAAAAGTATTTGATCCATTAGACGTTTATGGAAATGCGTCTAATCCCACAAAACTTTAATTAAAATAATAATTAAGTATATTTATGGATAAAATTCTCGAGTTATATAATTCTACTCTCGCTTTTTTTGGCCCCAGTCCTTATTTAAAATTGCTTGGTGTGCTACTTATATTTGTGGTAATAGGATTAATTTTTAATTTTGTTGTTATTAAGTTGTTAAAGCGAGTTATATCTAAGACACCAGCACGCGGCATGGCGGATGCATTTGATTATCTAAGTAAACCTATATTTGTTACCTTCATTCTCTTAGCTTTAGTGCAATCTGCGCGAGTACTTCAAATGCCCGAGAATTATTTGGCAATTGTGATCGCCATATTGCGAACAATTGCGATATACATTTGGGCTACATTTGCATTAAAGGTTTCGAAATATTCCCTTAATGTTTTTTGTGATCTTGGGCGGGAACAGAAGCTATTACAAAAAAGTACACTTCCGTTGTTTCAAAATTTTGCATATATTTTCATAATTGCAATTGCAATTTATTTTATGCTTCTTGTTTGGGGTGTGAATGTATCAGCTTGGCTGGCTTCTGCAGGAATTCTAGGTGTTGCACTTGGTTTTGCTGCTAAAGACACATTGGCCAATTTATTTGCAGGTGTGTTCATTGTGGCGGATTCGCCCTATAAGGTGGACGATACAATAGAGCTAGAAACTGACGAACGTGGCAGAGTTACGCATATTGGTATACGTAGCACTCGAATAATGACGCTAGATAATGTTGAAATTACAATTCCAAATTCAATAATGGGTAATACAGTGGTCACTAATATTGCAGGTGGGCCAAGCACGAAGCATCGTATACATATACCTGTTGGGGTTGCATATGGAAGTAATGTTGATCAAGTTCGCGCATTGTTATTACAAGTCTGCATAGACAACCAAACTGTGTGCCAAGATCCGCAACCACGTGTTCAATTTAAGAATATGGGGGCGTCAAGTTTAGATTTTGTTCTACTATGTTGGATAGAAGAGCCTAGTACAAAAGAACCAGTTATAGATGAAATTAATACAGCAGTTTATAACAAGCTAAATGAAGCAGGCATTGAAATACCTTATAGCAAGCAAGATGTGTATATAAAAAGTATGCCGAAATCCTTATAAAATTATAAATATGTAAGCAATACGATGAAACCAGTTGCCAGTGTTGTACAAATAAAACCAAATGATAAAGAAGTTGCCTGTGATGGCGGCGGTGCGTTAGGACATCCAATGATTTACCTGCCGTTTGGTAAAAATTCGTCAGTAGAATGTTACTATTGTGGCAAACGCTTTGAGAAAAATTTGTCTAAAAAACAATCAGACTTACTATAGTCTGTGTATACAGCG
>CAXMUG010000133.1:0-17945 GCA_964196535.1 uncultured Mycobacterium sp.
CACAGCCGCAGTTATAGCAATTAAGCTACCCACTATCTGTCGAGAACCGCTGGAATTAGCTTGGTGTTGTGCAGAATCAGTCAATGCTTCTCCTTAAAACTGTTACAATGTAAGTACCTGATTATTAGACAGGTTAAGTGGTTAAATCCAACAAATAAAATACTACAAAAACCCGACTAGCAACTTACCTTACTCTACTTATTTCCTGTGTTGAAAAAAGCCCTAAGCAAACTGTGTGTACCCTTTTTTGCGCTAGCTTGCATGCCCGCTCACGCTGAAGATAGCCCTTATGGACTATGTGGAGACAGCTCAGTAACCGAGTCTAGCCAGCAAGTTATACCTTTAGACCCCAATACCCCTGCAGAGTTTATCGCAGATCAAGCCAAGCGTGATGAAAATGGAATTGCGACCCTGGAGGGGACGGTGCAAATGACCCGTGGCACTCAAAAAATTGATGCAGAAAAGATTGAATACGATGAAACCAATAAAAATGTAACTGCAAGCGGCGATGTCCGCGCCGAAGATCAACAGTTAGTTATAGAAAGCCAGAAAGCCGAGCTTAATCTCGAAACCGACTACGCAAAATCTGAAGATGCTAGCTACTTTTATAAACCATTACACGCAAGCGGCAAGGCAAAAAGTATTGAACGCTCTTCTGCTGACTTGGTGCGTTTTGAAGATACCACCTATAGTACTTGTGAAGAAGACGACCGTACTTGGGAGCTATCCGCTGATGAAGTTGAATTAGACAAATCTACAGGTGACGGCATAGGACGTGACGTACTAGTTAAATTCAAAGGCATGCCTATCTTTTATACACCGTGGATTCGTTTTCCAATAGATGATCGTCGTAAATCTGGATTTTTAGCACCAACTATTGGCAACTCTAATAGCTCAGGATTTGAACTTGAAACACCATGGTACTGGAATATTTCACCAAACAAAGATGCTATCTTTGCGCCAAAAGTATTAACCGATCGAGGCTTGCAATTAAAATCTAACTTTCGTTACTTGAATGAAAATAGCGCTGGCCAATTAGGGTTGGAATATTTAGATGATAGTGAATATAAAGATGATCGATATTTAGCAAGCTTTGGACACATTAGCCAATTCACACCCAATCTAAAACTTGATCTGTTATACAACAAACTCTCAGATGAGAATTACTTTGAAGACTTCGGCGACGGATTGGGTTTAAGTAGTACGCCGTACGTAGAACGCCATGCAGATTTGAAGTATCAAACCGATCATTGGAATTTTTTAGCTCGGACACAAAGCTTTCAAGTGGCTGATGAAAGTTTGCTTGATATTGACAAGCCTTTTGAACGAGTTCCACAAATTAAACTAGATAGTGACTATTACAACCTACCGGGTGGACTTGATTTCAACTCGGAAAGTGAATGGGTGCAATTTGAACACGATGACAAAATTGATGGTGATCGATTACATTTAGGCATTGAACTAGAACGGCCATTTGAAAGTAATGCTTATTTTATTCGCCCTGGCGCACGACTTACGCACACTGAATATGATTTAAACCGAAGGGATGGTTTAGACGATAATCCAACACGTAGTGTACCCAGCGCACATTTAGATGCTGGCCTGATCTTTGAAAAGAAATTAAAAAAGTCTGCTCATACTCAAACTTTAGAACCACGCCTTTATTACTTGCACACACCTTTCCGCAGTCAAGATGATATTCCAGTTTTTGATACGGCAGAGTATGAATTCGGTTTTGAACAACTATTTCGCGATGATCGTTTCAGCGGCAGTGATCGAATTGGAGATGCAGATCGTTTAAGTGTTGGCGTAACCACACGTGTACTTGATCTTGAAAATGGCAATGAAAAATTCCGCGCTAGTCTGGGTCGTATCTTTTATTTTAGAGACCGTAAAGTAACGTTACCAGATGAAATTCGCGAAGATGAAGACTCCTCAGAAGTAGCAGCAGAACTCAAAATTGGCTTACACGACCGCTGGGAAGCTATTGCATCAACCTTATACGATACTCATGATGACCATACCGAAAGAAATTCTCTGCGTTTTCAATACCAAAATGAGAGCGATTTAATTTTCAATATGGGATATCGTTATCGCCGCAGAGACATCGAACCTATCGATAGTGTAAGCGGGGTCCGCGAGAGCCTTGAGCAATCAGACATTTCCATGGTGTTGCCCATCAATGAGCACTGGCGTGCCGTTTCGCGATGGAACTATGACTGGCAAGAAAAACGTGACTTAGAACAATTAGCTGGTGTCGAATATGACACTTGTTGCTGGAAACTTCGCTTAGCAGGGCGCCGTTTCATTCAAAATGCCGATGAAGACTATAATAGTAGCATAGAGCTTCAGCTTGTATTAAAGGGCTTGGGACAAATTGGATCACCTATTGGTGAATTACTAGAACGTGGTATACGTGGCTATGACGCCAGAGACGATAAGTATTTTTAACGATGAACATGATTAATACAAAACAACTTAGATTTTTAACTGCATCACTATTAACCGGCGCACTGCTGATAGCTGCATTCACGACTACCGTTCACGCAACGTTACTTGATCGCATTGTCGCAGTAGTTGAAAACGATGTGATCATGGAAAGTGAATTACGTCAGCGTGTAAACATTCTTGTAAAAGAGTTCGAAGATAATCCTGAAGCACTGCCTCCGCGAGATGTTATCGTTGACCAAGTTCTACAACGTCTTATTGTCGAGCGCCTACAACTTCAACTCGCTGAACAAAGAGGTATTCAAGTAGATGAATTGAGTCTCGATCAAACAATGCGTAATTTAGCCAAACGCAATCGCATGTCACTAGAACAATTCCGCGAAACGTTAGTTAAACAAGGTGTAGGTTATGTCGCCTACCGTGATCAAGTACGCACTGAAATGCTACTAGACCAGCTACGTAGACGCACTATAGACAACAGCATACAAATTTCGGATAGCGAAGTAGAAGAATTAGTAACCAAAGTAGACAAAGACTTATTAAAGAAAGAGTACGAATACAATATTGCTCACATTCTCATTGCAGTACCCAAAAACCCTAAACCAGGGCAAATCGAAAAATCTCAGCATCGCGCATCACTTGTACATGACCGTGCAAAATCTGGAAATAACTTTTCCAAATTAGTTATTGCAGCTTCTGATGCACAAGATGCTTTACAAGGTGGCAACCTTGGCTGGCGTAATAAAGCACAGTTGCCTGAAGTTTTTTTACAACAAATTGATGGAATGCAAGCCGGCGACATAGGCAAAATTGGACAAAGTGCTGCTGGTTACCATATTTTCAAAGTACTTGATCAAAGAACAATCGAAAATACTATGGTCGACCAGGTTCTGGCCAGACATATTTTGATTCGCACTAACGCCTTAGTTACCGACGAAGAAGCCGAAAGAAAACTTAAAGACCTAAAAACCAGAATTGAAAATGGTGATGATTTTGGAGAACTTGCACGCGCCAATTCAGAAGATACAGGAAGCGCTGTAAATGGAGGGGAAATGGATTGGTCAGTAAGTAGCAATTTTGTGCCAAAATTCAAAGAAGTCGTTGATAAGCTTGAAACTAAAACAATAAGTGAACCATTCCAAAGTAGATTTGGCTGGCACATTGTTGAAGTTCTAGAAAAACGCAAGCACGACAACTCTCAAGCAGCCATGCGCGCAGAAGCGCGTGAGCAAATTAGGCAACGGAAAATTGAGGAAGAAACTGAATTGTGGTTGCGACAACTTCGTGATGAAAGTTACATAGAAAATCGCTTACACACCTCAAATGAGTGAACAAGCTCGTCTTGCTTGTTCACTAATCCCGCTGAATTTAATGTCTAACATAATTCGAATTGCTGTAACGCCAGGAGAGCCCGCAGGTATTGGCCCAGAATTAACCCTAAAACTTGCCAAGCAGTCATTACCCTATGAAATTGTGGCCATCGCAAGTCATGGACTGCTGCAACAGCAAGCTGAACAATTTGGTATAGAGATAGAGCTAGTACCTTTTGATGCAAACGCAACTAGTTCACCGCACCAAGCAAACACATTAAAAGTTTTTAATGTCGATCTACCTAACGCAGTTGAGTTTGGCCAACTAAATACCAGTAACTCAGCCTACGTTATCGAAACACTCAACACTGCAGTCGAACTTGTTCAAAATAATACCCTGCAAGCTTTAACCACCTGCCCAGTACAAAAAAGCATTATCAATGATGCTGGAATCCCTTTTTCTGGTCATACCGAATTCATTGCTAACAAAACTGGTGGGCACCCTGTAATGTTACTTGCAAATGAAAATTTAGATAAAAATACAAATTCCTATTTGCGCGTTGCATTAATAACCACTCACCTGCCAGTAAGTGAAATCGCCTCACACATAACAGCTGACCGAATATCCAAAGTGCTAACAGTATTACATGATGATTTAATGCATCGATTTGGCATCGCTAAGCCATCTATAGCAGTTTGTGGATTAAATCCTCATGCGGGAGAAAATGGCCATCTTGGCAAAGAAGAAATTAATATTATTATTCCTACCATTGAAAAATTACGCCAACAAGGCATGAATCTTGAAGGCCCATTGCCTGCAGACACCGCATTTACTCAGCACAAGCTCAAAGGAAAAGATGCAGTAGTAGCGATGTACCATGATCAAGGTCTTCCAGTAATAAAACATCAAGGTTTTGGAGAAGTCGTCAATGTCACACTAGGCTTACCCATCATTCGCACTTCAGTAGATCATGGCACAGCAATAGATATTGCTGGACAAGGTATTGCGGATGAAAGTAGCCTACTCACTGCAGCAAATTTAGCTGCAAAACTGAGCAAAAGCTCAGTTAACGTAAACCTATAAATCTGGACAAACACATGGCAAAACTCACTCCCCAGGCTTTAGAAGCATGGAATAATCATGATGAAAGAATGGTCCTGACGACTACAAATCAAGATAATGCACCCAATTCTATATGGGTAATCTGTGCAAAATTGATCAATGATGAGCAATTTGTAATTGCAAATAATGCATTTAGTAAAACATTACAAAATATAAATCTTGGAAGCAGAGGCTCATTACTTTATATAGCACCTGAGAGAGAATCCTATCAAGTGAAAGGAAAACTGGAATACCATACAGATGGCCCTATCTATGATGATATGAAAAACTGGTTAGACCCAAAATTTCCCGGCAAAGGCGCATTAGCACTAAACATAGAAGAAGTTTATTACGGTGCCGAACAAGTTGTTTAACAACCTATCAGAAACTATGAATTGCAAAATACTTTTTACCGCTCTGGTAATGTTCTCCTGCACAATTTCAAGCATGGCATTGGCAGCAGGCTTAGAAGACAAAACGATTATACTCAAGAGCAATGAGCGTTTTGATTTAGTACAAGCAAAAACGGTTACCTTTAAATTTCAACCGCTGTCTGAAGATGCTCGCAAACTAGAAATTACTAATGATGCTACTGCATTAGGAGTAGCTTATCTTGGGCAAGTTAAATTAAAAGAAAACAACACTGCATTATCGGCATTACGTTCTATAGCAAATCAAATTGGTGAGAGCTTGGATTTAAGCTTTGGTGTCATTGCCGACTCCAACACTTCAGAAGCCTTAAAAGCCAATGAATTATTACTACTATATCATCCGAGTGTAACCATTACTCTTGCCTTAGCAAGGCCTGATGATAGCAGTGCTTATGAAATTATTTGCACTTATGCATTAAAAGATCTTGTTAAAATAGACACAAGCCAGCAAGCAGTATTACCACCTTCAGCAGATTCACAACAAGCCGCGCCTACTACACCTGCACAACCGCCAGGATCTAAAAACGACACTGCTCCAGCGGAAAACACGCCAGAAGTAACTGCAAACTAAACCCATCTTTTCTGCGCTTACAACTCCAATGCATAGAAAGTTTGATTTGCATAAGAGTTTGTAAATCACTTTAACGACGGCAACTATACAAACTCTATTCTAAACTAATGAACCAAGAATACATTATCAGAGCGCTGGTAGAAGCAGAACTCAGGAATACCGCTAAAGGCTATTCAAATGACTAGACCGTTACGCAAGCGCTTTGGTCAGCATCTGTTAAGCAATCCAAATACGATAAATAATATTGTAAAAGCTATTTATCCTAAAAAAAATGACAAGCTAGTTGAAATCGGTCCAGGTCGTGGTGCAATAACAATTCCGATATTAAAAAATGTTGGCGAATTGCATGCTATTGAAATTGATAACGATATTGCTCATGAGGTTAGTGACAATTCTAAAAGTATTGGTGACTTAATAATTCATCAAGGCGATGTGTTAAATTTTGATTTTAATAAAGTTGCAAGTTCAAGCAGCCCAATTCGATTGTTTGGCAACCTGCCATATAATATTTCGACACCACTTCTGTTCCACTTATTAAAGTTTTCAGACTTAATCATCGATATGCATTTCATGCTGCAAAAAGAAGTGGTTGACCGTATTATTGCTTCTGCTGGAGACTCCAACTACAGTCGTTTGAGCATCATGATCCAATCCAGTTACATCGTTGAAAGCTTATTCGACATCAGTCCTAACGAATTCTCCCCCCCGCCAAAAGTTAACTCAAGTTTTATGCGTCTCACTCCTAGCGATGAATACCATAAGCAAATCAAAGATCTCAAGGTATTTAGCAAATTGGTAGAAACCGCTTTTCAGCAACGCCGTAAAACAATCAAAAATAGCTTGTCTAAAGTAGTGACAGAAGAACAGTTGATTAATGCAAGCATTCAAACCACCCAACGCCCTCAAGAAATTTCTATTCCCCAATATATAAATCTTTCCAATCTTTTAGTGCCTTAGCTCACTTTATTAACAAGTATTGAATCTTTTGAGTTTTATATTGCCCAAGGGTAATAGGCTCAAAACCATGGTGGTTAATAATTAATCAGTATTTTTATGTTATCTACATCTGAGTTTTTTAAATATAACTAGGTATAATTAACATCATGGAAGACCTAAATAATCACGAAATCGACGTCAGTGTCGACACCTCTTATATAGAAGCTCAGTCTGATGAAGGTGAAAGTCGCTTTGTATTTGCCTATACAGTAACTATTCACAACTCTGGCCATGTACCAGCAAAATTGGTCACACGTCATTGGCTGATTACAGACTCTAATGGCAAAACACAAGAAGTCAGGGGCGAAGGAGTTGTCGGCGAACAACCGTACTTACGACCTGGTGAAGCCTTTCAATATACTAGTGGCACCATGCTAGAAACTCCCGTAGGCACCATGCAAGGCACTTATCAAATGGTAGCGGACGACGGCACAGAATTTGATGCGCCGATTAATGCCTTTACCTTAGCCGCACCTCGAGTTTTACACTAAGACAAACTCAACGAGATTTGCGTTCGGCTTTTATCAAAGCTGATATACAATTCACTTAAATTCTTTTTTGCCAAACATTTGGTAATTTATTTTAGTGAGTGCAATTTAATATGACGGTGTACGCAATCGGTGATGTGCAAGGATGCTTTGATGAACTTCAAGAACTTGTCGGCTATATTTCATTCAACCCAAAAAAAGATCAACTTTGGTTTGTTGGCGATTTAGTTAACCGTGGACCTAAATCATTAGAGACTTTACGTTGGGTAAAATCATTAGGCAGCGCTGCAGTTACCGTATTAGGTAATCACGACCTCCATCTTCTAGCAGCGTATTCTGGCACAAAGGAACTAAGTTCCACTAGTAGTTTACACTCAGTATTAAAAGCCAAAGATATAGACGAACTCATCGATTGGCTAAGACAACAACCCTTGATGAGTTATAACAAAAAATTAGACTTTGCGATGGTGCATGGTGGCTTAGCACCACAATGGAGCATCAAAGAGGCTTTACGCTATGCCAAAGAAGTTGAATCAAAGCTGCGTTCTAATCACTACAAAGATTTTCTCGACAATATGTATGGCGACCAACCCAAGCAATGGGATGGAAGACTAAAAGGTTGGAACCGTCTGCGCACCATTACCAACTTCATGACGCGAGTACGTTTCTGCACCAACCAAGGCGTAATGAGTTTTACTGACAAAGGCCCACCTGGAACTCAAAGCACACGCATGAAGCCATGGTATGAAATAGCTTCGCGCAAAAGTCAAGACACCACCATAGTTTTTGGTCACTGGTCAACACTAGGACACGTAAACGATCACAACATCATTGCTACCGACACAGGTTGTTTATGGGGAGGCGCCTTAACTGCTGTGCAAATCGAAATGGATAAATTTATTACTTACCAAGTTGAGTGCGAAGCCAAAAGAGAGATTCCAAGAAAAATATAATCTTTACTAGTGCACAGGTATAACCGAATAGCCCTTTGATTGATAGCCGATCAATGACACATAGGTATTCCCCACCATCTTCACATCCGAAATGATGCCGTCATTATCAATATCTTGCATACACGCAGAAATCGAATAAGCTTCCATTCGCACACCTGGTCTCGCATTTAAGTCGCTAATTAAAGTCATTGCTTCTTGATGTGCCTGCTTGTCTTTAGGAAGGAAATCAACTTTTTCCGATTTTATAAGTTGTAATGCATGACCATGAAAAATAAAAACCATATCCGGCTCAACACCCTGTCGAACAAGATCATTATAAGTTTCGTCAATCAATTTTAGATAGAACAACAATCGGTCAGGTCTACTTGTCAACACATCCCAAACCACTTTCCCTACCTCGATATTTTTTAATGCATCAACGTCACTTGGCTTTTCTGCAAAAGCAACACTGATCAACATGAAGAGGAGCACGCCAAGTAGAAATGTTTTGTATATAACTTTCATCATTACACCTCTATACATAAAAATAGAATATTTGTAGTTTGATTAAGCAATTCGTTTGTATAAGATGTTATCTACATCAAATTTGTTTTTTTCATCTTTAGCACGAAACTCTCGCTCCACTTCTTGCCATTCTTCTTTATTCCATCCAGGGAAATACGTATCGCCTTCTAACTCTGCATGCACAATAGTTGTATAGAGATGTTTTGCTATAGGTAATGAATAGTTATAAATATCCGCCCCACCGATTACAAATGCTTTGCCATCAATCAAAATCTCAACCTGCGCCCAATTTGTAATAACCGTGCAACCTTCTGCAATATAGTTAGGATTGCGTGTTAACACAAAATGCTGACGACCAAGGAGCAAGCCCGGCAACGATTCAAAAGTTTTACGCCCCATGA
The DNA here is from genome assembly GCA_964196535.1 of uncultured Mycobacterium sp. GTDB lineage: Bacteria > Pseudomonadota > Gammaproteobacteria > UBA4575 > UBA4575 > JABDMD01. Next base: position 9,205 of record CAXMUG010000133.1, read on the forward strand.
TTATAGGATGACCCATGGTGATTTTTTTAAAACGTTGCAAGTCCGCCGGCAAATACCAAGGGATTTGATTATCTATACCGATCAAACCTTGAGGTGTCATCGCTACGATGATTGCGATTTCCATAAATAAAAGATGTTAAACCGCTACGGGTGCAGCGATGTGCTCATGGTATTTATAATCCTGTAACTCGAAGTCTTCAAATTTAAATTCAAAAATAGATTTTACATCAGGATTAATTTTCATCTGTGGTAATGCATAAGGTGTGCGACTGAGTTGTTTCTTCGCCTGTTCAAAATGGTTGTTATATAAATGCACATCACCAAAAGTATGCACAAACTCTCCAACTTGATAACCGGTTACTTGCGCAACCATCTGTAATAGCAAGGCATAAGAAGCGATATTAAACGGCACGCCTAAAAATACATCTGCACTACGTTGGTAAAGCTGACATGAAAGTGTATTTTGTGCGACATAAAACTGAAAAAAAGCATGACATGGCGGCAAAGCCATATTATCGAGCTCACCCACATTCCAAGCACTGACTATATGCCGCCTAGAAAGCGGGTTTTCTTTTAAGTCTTCAATTAGTTGACTGATTTGGTCAACACTTTCACCGCTTGCACTTTGCCAACTGCGCCACTGCGAACCATATACCGGCCCGAGCTCGCCATTTTCATCTGCCCATTCATTCCAAATGGAGACGCCATTTTTGTTCAAGTAGTCTACGTTGGTCTCACCACGCAAAAACCAAAGCAATTCATGAATGATAGATTTTAAATGTAACTTTTTAGTCGTTAGCATTGGGAAACCATTTTGTAGATCAAAACGCATTTGATACCCAAATACAGAAACGGTACCGGTACCAGTGCGATCACCTTTTTCTGCACCATTTGTTATGACATGATTTAGAAGTTCTAGATACTGCTGCATGGTTTATTATTCTTTAGCCATTCCAAATTTATTATACGCCAACCACATAGTTACGATGCCTACAATAATCATCGGTAATGACAGCAACTGCCCCATGGTTAACCAATCAAACGCGATAAAATTCAAATGCGCATCCGGCTGACGCACAAATTCTATAACAAATCGGAAAACTCCATAGAGCAATACAAATAAACCACACACTGCCCCAACTGGACGTGGCTTTTGTGCAAACATCCAAAGAATGATGAACATTAGCAGACCTTCTAAAAAAGTCTGATATAGCTGCGATGGATGTCGTGGTAAATCACCCGCATGCGGAAATACCATGCCCCAAGGAACATCTGTAACTCGACCCCATAATTCTCCATTAATGAAGTTCCCAATCCGTCCCGCCCCTAAACCTATGGGTACTATTGGTGCAACAAAGTCACACAGACGCAAAAAACCATAGCCCTTAATCCGTTGGTATATCCATAAGGCAAAAATCACGCCTAGTAAGCCACCATGAAAACTCATGCCACCTTCCCAAATTTTGAAAAGGTAAAGTGGATGTTCTAAAAAATAAGAAAAGTTATAAAACAATACTGAACCAATACGCCCACCCAGGATCACACCTAACATACCGTAAAATAAAATATCACCAACGTCGTCTGGTTGCGCCACGGTGTGTGACTTTTTGGCATGGATACGCCCCAGCAGCCAAAACCCTAAAAAACCAATGGCATACATTAATCCATACCAGCGCAATTTAAGCGGCCCAAGTGCAAAAATGATTGGATCTATTTCAGGAAAAGTCAGCATACTTACACTATAACAACAGTTAGACTTAGTTAGTAACACGGAAAATTATGTATAAATTTTGAACATGCCACGTGAAAATATACAGCTATGACAGAACATAAAAATCATCTCGCCGACCAAACCAGTCCCTACTTACTGCAACACGTAGACAATCCCGTTGAGTGGTACCCATGGGGAGAGCCCCCACTAAGTTTAGCTAAAGAACAAAACAAACCAATTCTGTTATCGATAGGTTATTCCGCATGTCACTGGTGTCATGTCATGGCACATGAATCGTTTGAAGATGAAGCAACAGCGAAAATAATGAACGAGTTATATATCAATATTAAAATTGATCGTGAAGAACGCCCAGACCTAGATAAGATTTATCAAACCGCACAGTATTTACTCACGCAACGTTCGGGAGGTTGGCCACTTACAATGTTTTTAACTCCTGAAGATCAAATGCCATTTTTTGGTGGTACTTATTTTCCAGATACAGCGCGTCATGGACTTCCGTCATTCAATGAACTACTGCATCACATCTCTGACTTTTATCACAACCGACGCGAAGAAATAGGTTCACAAAATGAATCGATGAATAATGCATTACAAGAAATATATCAACCCAATTATACAAAAGTAGAGTTAACGCCAGATATTTTTGATAGTTGTAACCAACTATTAGAACAATCCTTTGATGCCGAGCATGGCGGCTTTGGCAATGCACCAAAATTTCCTCATCCTTCCAACATTGAACGCCTATTGCGCTTTTATGCTCAATCAAAGATAACAGGCGTAGTAAAGTCTCGCCCCCTACATGCGGCAATTTTCAGTTTAGAAAAAATGGCTGCAGGTGGTATTTATGATCATCTAGGAGGAGGTTTTAGTCGCTATTCTGTTGATCAATACTGGATGATTCCGCATTTTGAAAAAATGCTCTATGACAACGGACCACTACTTGCACTGTATGCGCAAGCATTTTCACTAAACTATTCAGAACAATTTAAAAAAACCTGTGAAGGCACCACAGCATGGTTAATGCGCGAGATGCAATCACCTGAAGGTGGTTACTATTCAACATTAGATGCAGATTCTGAAGGAGTTGAAGGCAAATATTACGCTTGGGGGAAAGCTGAAGTTGAGCAGACATTGAGCGCTGAAGAATATGCAGTCTTTGCTCCGCATTTTGGGTTTGATGGCGCAGCTAATTTTGAAGGCCAGTATCATCTGCACGTATTTAAAAATGAAAACCAAATCTGCGCTGACCTAGCAATCAGCACTCTAGAATTCAATAATTTACTTAGCAACGCCAAGCAAAAATTATTTACTCTTCGCGAAAAACGTATTCGCCCTGGCCGAGATGAAAAAGTTCTTACTAGCTGGAACGCATTAATGATCCGCGCTATGGCGATTGCCGGTCGTCTGTTAAATAATAGTGAGTATATTGATTCAGCAGATCGCGCATTGAATTTCATTCGTAATACAATGTGGAAAAACCAACGTTTGTTTGCAACCTATAAGGACGACAAAGCGCATCTCGATGCTTATTTAGATGACTATGCATACTTACTAGATGCCTTGCTAGAAATGTTACAAGTTCGCTGGAACACAGTTGATCTAAACTGGACATGTGAAATTGCAGATGTAATTTTAGAGCAATTTGAAGACCCATCACTTGGTGGTTTTTACTTCACTGCTAATGATCACGAACAGCTCATTCAACGCCCTAAAACTATTAGCGATGACTCAACACCTTCTGGAAATGGAATTGCAGCTTTTGCATTAGCACGACTAGGTTATTTGTTAGCAGAGCCTAAGTATATTGAAGCTGCCGAACGTGTAATTCAGTTTGCCGCTCACGCCATCAGCCAATCACCCATGGGCCATACTAGTTTGTTACATGCTTTTGAAGAGCAGCTGTATCCACCACAAATTATTATTCTTTGCGGTGTAAAACCAGCTTTAGAAAGCTGGTATGCAGCCTGTAATCACGGTTATGCGCCGCAACGCATGGTGTTTTCTATTGACTCTAATGCAAAAGATTTGCCGGACGCTGTAGCTGAAAAGAAATATAAAAACACAAGCAAAGAAGGTGTCACTGCCTATATTTGCCAAGGCATGCAATGTGATGCGCCGGTAGAAACTTTTTCAGAATTGCAAAAAATATTGGCTGACACCAGCACTCAACCACCAACAAATTAGTAGCAAACATAAATCTTAGATATGAATGCGCTGCGTGGCATTTTGCGACTGTTACATCTCGTCGCACATCTATTTAAAGGACTGTTTTTATCGTATATCAAACTTCATGGCACCCAAAGTCATGAGTTAACCGCAGAACAACACGAAATCATCCAAACATGGTTGCACCGCAGCGCTGAAATTATAGGTATTGATATACAAGTCCATGGGCAAGCTGCACCCGCACCCACCTTTGTGGTGGCCAATCATATTTCATGGTTAGATATTTTAATCATCTCTTCCGTACTACCGGTTTCATTTTTATCCAAAGCTGAAATTAGAAACTGGCCAATGGTTGGCGCCTTGGCAGCTAAAGCTGGCACACTGTTTATTCATCGTGGTTCTAAAAACGGTGCAGCAGAGGCAGTAGAATTGGTGAAGGTAAAACTAAATGCAGGGCATAGTGTGGTCTCTTTCCCCGAAGCCAAAACAACCAAAGGCACATCAGTAAAAATATTTCATGCTCGCTTATTTGCAGCAGCAATAGAAACCAACACTCCAGTCCAACCTGTCGCATTACGTTATCCACCATTGGAAGACCAATCCACAACAAGAATCAATCCGATTGTTCCTTATGTGGAAGGACCGAATTTAGTTCAGCATGCTTTTAGAATTATGTGCGCAAAACGCACGATTGCAGAAGTGACACTGTGCAATCCTCTTAAAAGTGAAAATCAACTTAGAAAAGAACTTGCGCAATCAGCAAGAGATACGATTGCGCAAATTATAGAACTTTAAAGCTAGCCTAATGCCTGCATTGCAGCATCGTAGTCGGGCTCGTTTGCAATTTCGCCTACAAGCTCTGCATGCACTACTGAATTTTCTTGATCAAGAACCAGTAATGCACGTGCCGTAATCCCCGCCAGAGGACCGTCTTCAATTAATACACCATAGTCACGTGAGAATTCATTAGAACGCATAATAGAAAGTGGCTTAACATTATCCACTCCTTCAGCCCCACAAAACCGTGCCATTGCAAACGGTAGATCCGCTGCAATTACTAAAATAACTGCATCTTCATGATCCTTAGCATAGTCATTAAACTTCTTAGTAGAAGTTGCGCACACCGGCGTATCCAAACTTGGAACAATACTAAGAAGCTTCTTCTTTCCAGAAAAAGATGCAAGCGATACATTTTCTAAATCTTTATTCACCAACACAAAATCTGGTGCCGTAGAACCAATTTCTGGAAGATTTCCATTTGTATGTATTTCATTACCTTGTAATGTAATTTTTGCCATTATTTTTCTCCGAAATAACTTGCGTTATGGCTTTTATATTATTTAACACCCAAATTGCAGGCATTAACTTTCAACTAATGAATCATATTGGCTTGCATTCCATAGGCTGTCAATTGATGATTTATCCAAAATTTCTATCTTGCATAGCCAACCACCTTCATAAGGTGATTCATTTAATATTTCAGGCGAGTCAACTAACTCCTCATTCACTTCAATGATTTTGCATTCAACCGGTGCATGAATATCACTTGCGACTTTTACTGATTCGACTATTGCACAAGCCTCTCCCGGCTGATATTCATTTTCAACTTCTGGCAATTCTATATAGACGATGTCGCCAAGCTCAGACTGCGCATACTCTGTAATACCAATGGTGGCTATTTCATCTGTTTCCAATAACAACCAAATATGTTCTTCTGTATAAATACGATCATCAGGACTTTTACTCATAATAAATTCACAGTTACTTTCATAAATTTAAACTATTCAATGTATAATTATAAAAGTTTCATGAAGTGTAATCGAACCATTATTAACATATAACCACCGTCAATTTAATGTACAAAATAATATTTTTTAGTTTTATCACACTACTTGTAGCCTGCAATCAAACGCCTAAAGATGCCTTCAGTGTTGAAGGCGCCTGGGTACGTGAAGCACCACCCAATGCGGGCGCTATGGCGGGGTATGTAACCATTACAAACAATACCGACCACGAGCGCGTACTTGTCTATGCTAAAAGCAAACAATTCAATGCCGTTGAAATTCACCGAACAATAGTGGAAAACGGAGTAGCGAAAATGCGACGCCAGGAAGACTTACCGATTCCTGCAGGTAGTTCACTTGAATTAAAACCGGGCAGCTACCATTTAATGCTGATGACTCCAAAAGCCACTTTTAAAGCCAATGATGAAGTCACCGTGACGATATGTTTAAAATTAGACGATGATATTGAAGAGGTAGATATCATAATGCCCGTGAAAAAGCCTAATTCATAAACAATAACCATAATATCTACAAGGCTAAAAAGCATATTATCCCCAAATAACGCGCTAGCGAGATTCTTATTTCGGTATTATCTCTACAAACTTAAAGTGTCTTGATTTAATTCTGAAATGAGGCAAAAGAGATCGAGTAAGCGGACCATTGCATGGATGCACACAGTACGATTTCATGGATGGAATCGGTAGAATCGAGTCTGGAACAGAGGCCGAGAACAACGCAAGGAGCAGTTGCCGAGTGTATAGATATATACATGAGCATTGCGATTGATCTTTTAACGAATTGTCAGAACACATCAGGGCTCTTTATAATTATTCATACAGATGTGTTAATAATCTGTGACTTTATTGGTACTCGCCTTGAACGATTTTTCACACGCTTTTTCCAAAGCCTTTCAACTTATTTTTCAACTAGACCCTGCTCTTTTGGAAATCATTGGGCTGTCTTTACGAGTGAGCCTAACTGCAGTTTTAATTGCTAGCTTAATCGGTCTGCCGTTGGGCGCTGCACTGGCTTTATATAAATTTCATGGCCGCGGATTAATTGTTGCGCTACTCAACGCCTTTATGGGATTACCTCCGGTGGTAGTTGGATTGGTAGTGTATTTAATTTTGTCACGCTCAGGTCCATTGGGCGTTCTAGGTTTATTATTTACACCTACTGCGATGATCATTGCGCAAGTATGTTTAATTACTCCCATCATTGCGGCACTTACGCGCCAAACCATCCTTGATGCCAATGTTGAATATCATGAACAACTACGAGCACTAGGCGCCAAAGCTTCGCGCATGATGAAAACCTTATTATGGGAAACACGTTTTAGTTTAATGACAGGTGTGTTTGCAGGGTTTGGCCGCGCAATAGCTGAAGTCGGCGCCGTATTAATAGTGGGTGGCAACATTAATCATGCTACGCGAGTCATGACCACTGCCATTGCACTAGAAACGCGTAAAGGTGATATCGAACTCGCCCTCGCACTTGGCATTATTCTAATTACTATATCGTTAATTGTAACTTCACTTGTCATGAGTGCCAAACATGCTGCATACCAATATCATAGCTAATCATGAGTGAAGTAAATATTTTGCCCTTGCATGTGAAAAATCTGCAAATCACCAAAAAAGGTAATGCGCTATTAAACGATGTCACGCTCTCCATTGAATCCAATGAAGTAACCGTTATTCTTGGCCCAAATGGCGCAGGCAAAAGTCTGTTATTACGCTCTGCACATGGACTAGAAACCCCTTCCAAAGGTTCTCTGCGGTGGAATACACATAATCCTCAACCACAACATTCTTGGCGCGCCTACATTTTTCAAAAACCCGTGTTATTACGCCGCAGCGTACGCGCCAATCTTGAGTATGTACTATCTCTTCATAACATCAACAAAGCCAATTACGCATCACTAATTAACTCTGCACTAGAACATACCGGCTTAAGCCAATTAGCAGATCGCAGCGCACGTGTGCTATCAGGTGGAGAGCAACAGCGTCTCAATATCGCACGCGCATGGGTGCTACAACCCAAAGTAATACTGCTAGATGAACCAACCGCCGAATTAGATCCTAATGGCACTGCTGCCATTGAACGTTTAATCAAGACAATTGCCCAACAAGGTACTAAAATAATCATGTCGACCCATGACCTAGGTCAAGCACATAGATTAGCTAATGACATCGTATTTTTGCATCAAGGAAGATTAGTCGAGCACACCCCTGCTAACTCTTTTTTTGAACAACCACAGAGCAAAATGGCACAAGATTTTATTGCAGGAAAGCTGCTAAATGGAGATTAAATAATAATGAACAGGACCATATCCATCATCTTTCTATTACTCATCACCACGAGTGTAGTGTTAGCTGAGGATGAATCGTTTATTACTCTTTCCTCAACTACATCTACCGATAATTCTGGTTTGTTGGATTATTTAATTCCAAAGTTCAAAGCAAAAACAGGAATCGATGTGCATGTAATTGCAGTAGGTACCGGTCGAGCACTCTTATTGGGCGAACGCGGTGATGCAGATATTGTATTAGTCCACCACAAGACATCTGAAGAAAATTTTATTGAAAAGGGTTTTGGAATAGATCGCCGCGACGTCATGTACAACGACTACGTGATAGTAGGACCCAAAAATGATCCTGCAAAAATTCATAAGTTAAAATATGCCGCAGACGCCTTTAAGCTAATTAGCCAACACAAAGTTCCTTTCGTATCACGCGGAGATAACAGCGGCACGCACAAAAAAGAAATAGAGCTGTGGTCGCTGGCTGAAGTAGACGCACAAAAATACAGCGGTGATTGGTATCGCGAAGCGGGTGCCGGTATGGGCGCCACTTTAAACATTGCCAATGGCATGAATGCGTACACCATGACTGATCGCGGCACTTGGTTGTCTTTCAAAAACCGCGATGACTTAACCTTATTATTTGAGAATGATCCACCCTTGTTTAATCAATACGGTGTAATCTTAGTAAACCCAAAGCGCCACGAACATATTAAATACCAACAAGCCAAACAGTTTTCTGATTGGCTCATCTCAA
>CAXMUG010000134.1:0-16386 GCA_964196535.1 uncultured Mycobacterium sp.
CGACGGCACTACTTGCATCCTGTTTCATTATCTTTTGAACCACACTCCACATAAGTATCGACATGACCACGTAACAATAAAAATGCACAAACTGGTCATATTTGAGTATGTGGTAAGGGTCGCCCACGAGATTTAATAGCATTAGATCGTATAACCGCACACCCTGATAGGATACCAAGCCGCCAAAAATGTGAAGGATCAGCCAAATATTAAATAACCATAGGCCTAGCCGTTTGTAGTTAAAATATTGATCTGATTTATAAAGAATAATAATCAATATAACTACTGTTATCGCGTAAAGTAGAAATTCATAGTTTTGAAAAATAATTGTAAGCAGCGCTAATGAACTTGCTAGAAAAAAACTGAGGATATAAGGGGTAGTTCTTCTCATTCAATGAGTGTATAGAGAACGAGCACTAATTTTCTATAAATTTAAGGTTTCGAACCCCAACTTTTGGAAAATAGTTAGCTGTTCCATTCTTCGTTTAGGTCTAAGCTAAAATCATTTCAAAATGCCCGCTTTCAGCCAGCCAATAGCGGCCATTCAAATACTTAGATATTTTTGCACCTTTCCACATCGTATATTTTGACTAGTATTAAATCTCCCTTATAAATATTTATTTAAATTATTATTAATCAGATGGATCAATAGAAACTCGAATTGGATTCTCAGAATCAAAATGTATATCACGCTGTGGGAATGCTATGGTAATTCCTTCCTCTTCAAAGCGCTTATAAACAGTTTGGTTAAGTTCCGAAATTACACCTATCCTATTCTCCATTGAATCAATAAATCCACGTGCCGCTAAATTTAACGTGCTATCACCAAACTCTTTGAAAATAATTGAAGGCGATGGATCATCCACAACCCTTGGGTGATCTTTTAAAATCTGTTTAAGTATCTCGAGCGCCTTTGCAATATCGCTACCGTAAGCGATGCCAACATTTATTACTAAACGTGTGCTTGAGTCTGAGAGAGTCCAATTTAATAAACGACCGGTAATAAACTCTTTATTTGGGACAAGTAGTTCTCTTCCGTCCCAATCCATAATTGTTGTAGCACGTATGCGTATGCGTGCTACCGTACCCTCTTGATCTCCAACGCTTACTACATCACCCACGCGAATGGGCCGCTCAAAAAGAATAATCAGACCACTAATAAAGTTAGCAACAATTTCTTGTAATCCAAAACCAATCCCAACACCAAGTGCTGCGACCAACCATTGAAGCTTTGACCAATCAAGCCCTAGCGACGAGAGAACAATAATAAACCCCGCACCAAGAATGATGTAATTCAACAACGTGCTGATCGTATAGCCAACACTCGCTGATATACCAGCACGTTGGCGCAAAATTAATTCAATTAACGCAGGAAGTTTACCAGCCGTATAGATGGTTGCTGCTGCAATTAATAACGCTATAACAATAGAATCTAAGGTAACCGGTGAAAGGACGTTTTCCCCATTCAGGACTGTAGTTGTTGTCCATAGTGTAACGCGTTGCAACGCATCTAAGGCTGGTAGCAATGGTTTCCACAAGTACCAAAGCATCGTAACTCCCATTGTGATTATTACGACATTAAGCAGTTCTGATGCTTCACGACTAACTTTAACTAGGGCTGCACGATCTTCCACTTCATGGTGTTCGCCCTCTTTCGTCTGACCTAGTTTGGCCATATATTCTGCAAGACGAATTTTTCGTTGGCTTACCAAGAGCCAGCGTTTAAATAGGCTGTAAACTAAAACAAGAAACAGTACGAGCCAGAAGGTTGTAATAATAAATAGAGTCAATATTCGCACGGTATAGACGTAACCCGCTGAAGATCCAAATATCAACACCACCACAAGCAAAAGGGATAGACATTTGATTCGATGCTTTTTGATAATTTCAAATATGCCAGACCACTTTTCTTTCAAAGCCATCCATGACCTAATTAAATGCAAGCCGATATATAATAATAGAAATAAACCAATCACTTGATCCAGTACTGTGTCAAATAATACAAGCTGATAGGCAATGGACAGAGAACCTGCTGCGGCTAACGGTAGCCACCTATACAGCCACCAATTGACTTCAGTTAACGCGTCATTACATGTTTTTCTGTACCATTTAAAGTGTTTTGACCCAACGCCATTTTCTTCGCAGATAGTACGTATTATTAATAATAAAAATACAAGCATTCCTACCGTTTGAAGCCTTAAAGATAGTATCTGAGACACAGACTCTTGATCACTAGGGAAAATACCACTTAGTGACCAGCAAATTAAGGGGATGGGTAAAGCACGAGCTACAATTAGCCCTAACGCTGCCAGTGTAGATAAGATTGAATCTTCTTTAGGCTTTCCTATATTCTTATTAAGCTTGACCATATGCTCCTTAAGTTTTGTGCGCACATGAAAAAGAAATAACGCAACCAGTACTCCAAAAAAGGCCGATATTGAATATTTATTAATTTTTATACTAATAAATGATGAATATATATCTTGAATTTCTTTCGGAACGTTTTGAAAATTTGCCTTGTAGATGGGTGGATGACTAGGCACCCATAAAACTCGGCTGCCTACAAATGTTTGATACTCTTCAACGAGTGCAGAAAGCTCTGTGTAATTTCGCAAGTGTTTTCGAAGAACCTCAAGGTAGTCAGATTGCAGACTGATAGTCTTACTCAGTTCATTACGAATTGAGTGTAATAGACTGGTAACTGCTGACTTTTCAGCATCGGTAATCGATGTAGAATCTAACCCTGCTTTTTCGAGCATGCTTGTGATATATCTTTCTGTCCTAGTCAATTCTTCAACTGTCTCTTCATGCTCAATTCTTTTAATAATAGTGTTCCCAGTTGCATCTGAGACAAACCGAGCGGGGTTCTTCATTCGATAGGATTTAATTTCACGCCAATGCACCAGTAGAACGTTACCAAGAACAGCAGTATCGCTTGCATATTCAACAACACGGTGTACCGAAGTTGTGCGTTCTTTAATGCTCTTTATTCTTTTCTGCATCACCTCATCTTGAGCTGTGAAGTTGCTTAGGGTTTCGACCAAAGCATTTCGTTGTTGCCGAAAACTCACGCGATCTGCAACAAGGTTCTGTACAAGCTTATAAATAGGACTGTTTTCCTCTATACCAATGACATCGGTATCGGCATCTTCAAGATGAGATTCAGTGAGTCGGCCTTTGATAGCGTTAATTTCGGTAGAAAGTTGATCTATTTGCAATGCCAGCTTTGCTTGTTCAGCGAGGAATACCTCATAACGAGCTGGCTGGCTTACAAGTCGGGATTCTTGAGCTCTTTGTTCAGCGTTGAGTGCAATGCGTTCAGATTTTTGCATCCACCCTGAGGCTTCTGTTAGAGACGGAGGTGCCTTCGTCTCTACATTAATAGGATTATCGGGCAGTTGATTTAAGCGAAGAGCAATTTCATCTAGGCGCCCAGTAATCATTTTCGCGTTAGCTTCCCTCGCTGATAAACGCCTCTTGTTTGCATCATATACATTGGTAGCATTACTTAACTGAAGACTAAGCAGTGTTAGCTGTGCTTCCAGCTCGTTAAAAGAAAGCTTCTCAAGATCATAGCCAACCTGCGGTTCCGCTTTGGAGGCAATGTCTATCTGTGCTAAGATTTCAGCTTCAAGTTCAGGTGCGTTTTTTAGCGCATCAAGATAGTTTTTTGTATCAAGCTCATGCGAAACAGCAGCATCAAACCACTTACGAACCGTTTGATATGCCCTGAGTGTTTCATCTTCTTCAGCACTGCCTGATTCGCGTAGCTGTTGTATACGTGAATCAATAAGCTCAATATTAAGTTCATTATTAGTTTGTGCACTAACCGGTGAAACGATCAAAAAGAAAGATATGATTAATGAGAATGTTACGGCTTTTATCACTATGGGTTATTCTCTCCATTGATCTAACATAATGTTAGATTGTTTATTATTTATTCTACTGGACGTTGCAGATTAACATACACAAAGCCGTCCCCTTAGATGCTATTCAATAACGTTAATTTGAATATCCGCTTTGATATTGTATGAATCTTAGATGAAGTTTCCAACCTAATTTCTCCTAAATTTCTACTGTGAGTGTCTGCTTACGGCCAATAGCGGACATTCTTAAAAATTACCGCAGTCATTCAGCACTCATGCTTGGTTGTATTTTATTTACATTTGTTTTGTTAAATTAATAATCACAAAACAACAATGAGTCTCCAATACTACGTTATTAACGTTAGTGTAGGATTCAAAGCCAGCGTGCCCCAACCCACGCTGGCTTTTTTGATTTAAAACTAGAGTAGTCAATGATTTGATGGGTATATGCTTACATCAACCTTAACTAAGATAGTAACGATAATTACCGTATCAGCCCGGATATAACTGGTGAATAAATTGGCTGATACTGATACTAGCTTGAGTCGTTTTGAAACGTTAGGTTTGGAGACTGAGTTGGGATAATAAGAAAGCCAAAACGTCTCAGGCAGGCAGGTAGACAATCATAACAGTGCAACATCCGCTTTGGGTTGTAAGCAGATATTAAACTATGTTGTTTTGAAGATTCCAACCAGTTGCTCCCCTAATTATATCTGCTTTCGACCATAAATAGACATTAGTTACTAGAGCGTGACACAGCTCAATAAGTGTCTCGGTAATTAAGAATAACCTGCTTATGGAGCACAGGAGGAAACCACAATTATGAAAACATATACAATATTCGACGTATTTGTCGTTGGGATGTTCATATTTGGACTAGCATTTGCATGCTCCTATCTAATTTCCAATCAAGGTGCTCCGTTAGCAAATAACATTATAGAAGTGTCGCCAGACAACAATCATTCGCTAAGCCCTGTCAGCTAAAACCAGCTACTAGTATCTATAGTTATCATCTTCTGAATGTCCGCTTTGAGTCGTAAGCAGACATTAAACTACGATGCTTAGAGTACTGACAAGTTAACTGATTTAAACGTGTAATTACAGTAGTCACATGGCTATAAGTCATTGATTACTCGTTGTGAAGAAGGCACATTTCGCCTCCAAAACAACATGATTTACGTTAACTTGTCAGTACCCTTATAAGAGTTAAGTTCGAATCTGAACTTTTAATAACAGGGAAATATCAGGGAATTCTATTTTCCTTGTAAAAACGGGTCTTTAAATTATTTAGCTCCGAATTAGAAAATCACAGCGGACTGTCCTCATAGTAAATTCCAAATTCTAGTAAAAAATGCGGCTTGCTACCGAGCGTTAGGTTCCATCTGCTTTATCAATCTCATAAGATCACTGTTGGTCGATAAGATGAGCGTCGTATTCGTATCAATTATCGATTGATAGGTGTCTAGTGTCTTTACGAAATTGTATAATTCTGCTGCTGCGGGCGTTTGATTGTAGCTGCGCGCGTAAATATCGGTCGCTTTCGCGTCCGCGTCACCTTTAATGCTCTGAATCTCACGATAGGCTTTCGAAACAATTGTCTGCAGCTCACGCTCTTTATTCCCATTGATTCGGGCCGCTTCTCCAGCGCCCTCTGAGCGAAAGCGCTCAGCAATTTGGTCACGTTCGCTGATCATGCGGGCGTAGATCTTCTGTCGCACACTTTCATTGTAGTTGATGCGTTTGAAGCGAATATCCAAAAGTTCAATTCCAAACTCCGCAAGCTTCCCAGAAGCCGCATTAAAAATATCGGCCTCTATGAGTTGCCTTCCCTTGGTGATTGGAAGCAAGATGCTGACGTCCACATCAGCCAATAGTGGATCTACCTCTGGTGATCGGTCCTTGATCGTACGAATAATCTCGATCAGTTTGTGCTTCGCCACGGCGTTGCGCGTTTCACTACCGAGAATATCTTCTAAGCGCGATTGTGCGCTACGCTCGTCTCTCAAACGTAGAAAATATTGCAGTGGGTCTTTTATGCGCCAACGCCCAAAAGTATCTACGGTGATGTAGAGCTTATCTTTAGTCGGCATGTCATTCGCGGTACCATCCCATACAAGAATGCGTTTTTCGATCCGGTTGGCTTTCTGAATGAATGGTATCTTTATTTTGAGGCCGGCATCACCAATAACATCACCTACTGGCTTACCGAACTGTGTGATAATGACACGCTCAGTTTCATCAACGATGTACAACGTTTCTGAACCAACAATACCGACGAAAACTAGAAGGACCACCATAGATATATTTTTCATGGCATAGTCCTCGCTTTTGCCGTTTCCAGCTGCAGAAGTGGCAACACGGAAGTCGCTGATTCATCAATAATGACTTTGGTTTTCACACGCGGCAGGACCTCTTTTAATGTTTCCAGATACAAACGCCGCTTCGTCACATCGGGTGCTTTGAGGTACTCGGCAAACAGGGCATTGAAACGCTGCACGTCGCCTTCGGCCTCGTTCACCCGCTGAATCGCATAACCTTCCGCTGCTTGAATATGCTGATCCGCTTCGCCCCTTGCCACAGGTACGGCTTTGTTGTATTCACCGCGTGCAACATTGATCATGCGTTCGCGTTCCTGCTGTGCTTCGTTTACACGGTCGAAGGATTCTTGGACAGGTTTTGGTGGGTTGACATTTTTCAGCTGGATCTGATCAATGCGCAAACCCATTTCGTATTTATTCACCACATCCTGTAATTTAATTTGGGCGCTAGATTCGATGTCTTGACGCCCGATAGTGAGCACTTCATCTACTGTACGATCACCAATAATTTCCCGCATCACCGATTCGGAGACGTCACGTAATGTAGCACCTGGGTTTTGAACTTTGAACAAGAAATCGAACGGCTTTTCGATGCGAAACTGGATGATCCATTCCACTAACGCGGTGTTGAGATCCCCGGTCACCATAGTAGTCTCAAGTGCCCACTGGTTTGGTGCAGATGCTTGATCAGCAAAACTGGCTCCAGACGTGCTGAATCCAAACTCTTGCTTGAGTTGACGTTTGACGGGTACGAGGGTGACGCGGTCGATACCAAAGGGAATTTTGGAATGCAACCCGGGATCAACTTCACCGTGGTAGTGACCAAATCGTTGAATTACACCCACCGATTCTGCCGGGACTGTGAACACAACTGAATACAGCATCCAGGCAACCAATACACCTATCACAATTGTAGGGGCGATTCCGCGTGGCAACGGAAGCTTGTTTAAATCGGACAATACACGTTGCGTGACCATGTCATGACTCCAATGTTTATAATGGTTACCATTCTCTAAGCCTCAAGCCTAACAGATAGCTACGCCTAAGTACTGGCTATGCAATTTATATGAGTTTCTGGATCAAACGTTATTTTGGAATGAAATGCATTTACAGAAAAAGTTAGATGATTTTGCGGATTACTATAATCATTATCGTGTGCATATTTCGTTACGTGGAGCGGTACCAACAGAATTTGGTATAAAGAAAATATCAAGGCCAGCTAATCTGGTAAATTTCTGGTAGCAATCTCTGTGTCGCGGACTTGTTCAACTCCCGATTCCAACCTGAACTACCAATTCGCCATGGACAGGAATTGACTGCCTTAAGAAAGATGGCTGCGAAAGATACAGCTGCTTTGAAAAAAGTGGCTGCGAAAGATGTGGCTGCCTTGGAAAAAAAGATAGCTCAGCTAAAAGAGAAGCGGCCACTCTAAAGAAGAAGCTCGTTGCTGCTGAGAAAAAAGCGGAAGCTGAGATTGTTGCATTGAAAAAGGCATACGCAGCGTCAAAGAAAAAAGTGACAAAGAAAAAGGTCGCAAAGAAGAAGTTACAATCTTGAATTACGAATAAGAAATAATTCCTTTTTTTGCCCTAAATTGAATCTACAGTGTTTTACACAACCAAAGCTGAACCTATACTCGACAAATATTATGTCCGCTTTGGGTCGTTAGCGGTAGTCAACGCGAACCTCGCGTCAGCTCGATACTGTTTGTTAGGCCATCACTGCCTCACTACTAACTCAAGAGATCCTTTTTCATCTGTTCAAATTCCTCCTTTGTGACCTCTCCCTTTGCATATCTTTTTTTCAATATTCCTAATGCGGTTTCCGACTCTCCACCTTGTCTGTGCTGTCCTCCCGAACCCCACCACATACATCGCCCGAAAAACATAAAAAAGACAATGATCATTATTACGAACATGATCATAGGGAATATCCACATTCCGCCCATATGCCACATCCACGGTTGGTCTGGTGTCATTATCATTTCCTCCTTATGGATCAATGTCCCGCGAAGAAACTCGTCGGTATCGATATTATTTAACGTTAATTACTTTGAGTTATTAAGCGTCCTAACGTGTTGATTTAGGTCAACGTGCTATCTATTAAATTTGTAAACAGATGAGGCTGAATGTCCGCTTTGGGTCGTTAGCAGACATTAAATCAATTTGTTTTGAAGTTTCCAACCTGATGTCCCCCTAAATTAATCCACTAATGTCCGCTTTCGGCCAATAGCGGACATTCATCCTTAGCGTATGTGTGGCAAACTATAAATTTGCTAAGGATGGCTACTGCATTCACCTAACAGACATCTCAATTATTAGAATAACCATACTATCCATTAAAGAAAATTGAAGCTTTATAAAAACCTCTCAAAAAACAAAAGAAGAAAAATAATATGAGCAAAGAAATTCTGGACCATATTGTCATCAGTGAACAGCAATTTAATAGAGCTAGTTTATATATTAATCACTTGCAAAGAGGTCTTGTCGACTTTCTCCAACAGCCAAAACGCATCAACATTGCTAACTTCCCTGTTGAGCTTGATGATGGCTCTGTAAAATCATTTCGCTGTTACCGTGTAATACACAATCGCGTTTTTGGGCCAGGAAAAGGGGGCATACGCTACCACCCTGATGTAACCGAAGAAGAAGTTGTATCACTCGCCAAACTCATGACGTGGAAATGCGCTCTGGTTAACATCCCTTTTGGTGGCGCAAAAGGGGGTGTTATCTGCAATCCAAAGGAACTCAGTACCAATGAACTAAGACGCATCACCCGTCGCTTTACATCGGAGTTTTTTGATGTGATTGGGCCACACACAGACATCCCTGCTCCAGACTTATATACCAATGAACAAACCATGGCATGGATATATGACACCTATGATGTAATGAACCCCGGTGAAAACAATCAACTAGTTGTCACAGGTAAACCCATAGACCTAGGTGGTTCATATGGCCGAAATGGAGCCACGGGACAAGGCTGTTTATATGTCACCGAGCGTTTCCTTTCAAAAAGACTGATACCAGAATTAACCGAAATTGCGGGCGCTCGTATTGCTATTCAGGGTTTTGGGAATGTTGGCAGCGTTGCTGCAGAAGCGTTCGGCAAACAAGGTGCAAAAATTGTCGCGCTAAGCGACAGTAACGGCGGTGTTTATGCAGAAGCGGGCCTCAACCTTGATACGGTAATTGCATTCAAGCAGGAACATGGTTGTGTAGTTGGTATGCCAGGCACTCTTACCATTACCAACGAAGAACTTATTGAATTAGACTGCGATATCCTTATCCCCGCTGCGATCAGTAATCAGATCCATGCGGAAAATGCCAACAACGTAAAAGCAAAACTCGTCGTAGAAGCCGCTAACAATCCGACTACGCCTGCCGCAGATATCATCCTACAAAATAATGGTGTTTACGTAATGCCTGATATTATAGCCAATGCTGGCGGTGTAACTGTCAGCTATTATGAATGGGTACAGAATCAGGCTAATGAGCAATGGGATCTTGAATTAGTAAATAATAAACTGAAAAAAAAGATGGATGAATGTGTTGATACTATTTTTCAGCGCTGGCAAGCATTTGTTTGCGGTGAAGAAAAAGGAACGGATAAAGAAACGGGTGAACCGATTGAATGTCCAGATTTTAGGACTGTAGCTTTAGTTACGGCTATTGAAAGAGTTGCCAATGCTACTTTGATGAGGGGGATTTGGCCTTAAAAAACGTAGCTGAAATTTCGCAATTCACATGTCGTGAACTCATCCATTTTTAAGAAAGGTAAGTTTCAAATACTAATGACTGCTTTCGGCGGTACTGACAAGTTAAACGGTACTGAGAAGTTAACTTGTCAGTACCCCATAATCTCTTATCAGGCTGTCGACCAAACGGACTTGACTTGTCAGGACCAAATATACCGATATTATCTAGACTAGGAATGCACAAAAACTCTTGATAAATCGGCTAAACTTGATATAGGTCACTATAATTTGGCCTTTGGGTATGAATATGTTGAAACCTTTATCAATGCGGCTTAGTCTAATAACACTCGGATAAAATAGTAGTATTAGAGAATAGAATGAATATTCTTCATAAAATAAGAAGTAACACTGTAATTAGCCAAGTTCTATTATTGACGCTAATCTTCTCTCTTTTATTCTTACCTTTGACTTCATGGGGCGCATCCAATCATGGCATGCAAACCACCTCTCAATCTGACGATGCTATGGAAATGAGTACTAATGTCAGTATTACCAATTGTCACCACCTGTCTAGTTCTAGTAACGAGGCAGTCTGTTTGAACAGCTGCTGTGATGATTCTGAAATTAATCAAAACTGTAAAGATTGTACAAATGGCTGCATATCCACAGTGTTTATTTCAACTGCCTCAGAGAGTATTAGTCAATTTATAAATCACTATGGAATCGTAATAAATTTCCAATCAGCGATCTCATCTAGAAAAATAACACCACCTTTCCGCCCGCCAATAACACTTCTTTCATAAAGTTATTCGTACACCATAAATGAGTGCTACAACGTGGCGCTCTACGTGTTTCGAATCCAAATACTAGAGTTTGAACTTATGAAAGGAGCACTGTTATGTGCAAACCAAAATTCATCCGTAATGATTGTTCACTTCGATCGTATGCTTGCATTGATAAATATTCTGGCAAAGTAAATCATCGTTGTGTCATAAAGATTCTGCATCCGCTGTTGTTTGTATGGATCATACCGTTTTTTTGCATATCATCAGCTCATGCACTCAATTTGAGTGAAGTTGAACAAATCACGAAGCAAAACGATTATATTTCCAAGGCACGACAATCTCGAGGCGATGCACTTGGTAATTCTGCTATTGCTGACGCACAACTTCCTGATCCACAATTGAATCTTGGCTTGTTCAACGTACCGACAGATGATTTTGATATAAATAGTGAACCCAATACACAGCTACGACTTGGTGTATCACAATCCTTCCCACGCGGTAAAACACTTGCGATAAAAGAAAAGCAAACTAAATGGGCAGGTAATGCAGAATACCAACTTTCATCAGATGAAGTTGTAAAATCAATTCGATCTGTACGTGAGCATTACTTAAATCTTTACTACCAAATTACTGCTCAGGAAATAATTGACGAATCTCGACAGTATTTTGCACAACTTGTAGATATTGCTGAGTCCTATTACAAAGTTGGGCGTGTCAATCAACAAGATCTGCTACGAGCACAACTCGAATTATCTAGATTGGATGATCGTGTTATAGGATTAAAAACTAAGGAAGACCTAGCAAGGGCTGAACTAAGTAAGTGGCTTGATGGTAAAGCGTTTGAGCCCATTGAAAAAGAATACCCAACGCTCCCTGCCCTTATCTCACAACAAGAAATTATTAATTCTTTAGTCGACCACCCCAGTATTCAAGCTGAAGATTCCATGGTTTCATTCTTTGATGAAGGTGTTGCCATCGCTCGTGAGCAATACAAGCCCGGTTGGAGCATTGGAGTTGAGTATCGAAAAAGATTTGGTGAAAACAATGATGGCAGTGACCGTGAGAACCAAGCGGCCGCCATGGTAAAAGTTGACTTGCCCATCTTCACTGATAAGCGTCAAGACCGACGTTTAGCCGCCAGTCAACATCAAGTTTCAGCTGCAAAATTTGTTCGAAGCGATAAATTGCAAACCCTTAGACAAGCTGTTCTTAGAAACTACGCGAATTGGACACGGTTGTCTGAAAGAAATGGGCTTTATGAAGCTAGACTCGTACCCGAGGCGAATGCGAATGCCCATGCATCATTGACCGCATATCAAAGTGGCGTAACAGAATTTACAACACTTGCACGAGCTCGTATTACCCAACTGAATGTACGTTTAGATGCTTTGCGCGCAAAAACGGAACGCAGTAGCGCACATGCACGTCTTTTGTATCTAGCCGAGGGAGTATTGTGATGAACAAGGCATTACATCTTTCACTTATTTTTATTCTAGGCATATTTAGCTTAGTAAATAACAACACGAGTCTAGCCAAAGAAGATAGCAGCGAAGTGTTGTATTGGGTTGCACCTATGGACCCAAACTACAAAAGAGATAAACCTGGGAAATCTCACATGGGAATGGACTTAGTACCCGTCTATAAGAATGAACAACAAACTAATGGCAATGAAGTTGTTATCACGCCTGAAGTGGTACAGAACTTAGGGGTACGCACTGCAATAGCAGAACGATCTAAACTTTGGAGAAGAATAAATACTGTTGGTTTTGTGAATTATGATGAGTCCAAACTAAGTCATATCCATTTGCGCACCCAAGGATGGATAGAAAATTTGACCATACAGTCTGAAGGTGAGCGTGTACAAAAAGGCCAACTTCTTTTCAAGCTCTATTCACCAGAACTCGTCAATGCACAAGAGGAGTATTTGCAAGCACTCACGCTTGGGAACAAAACTTTAATTAATGCCTCCAAACAACGCTTACTTGCATTAGGTATTTCCTCTTCAGAAATAAAGCGTCTAAACAAAAAGCGCACAGCTCGACAAAATATTTCCTATTACGCATTGCAAGACGGTGTCGTGTCGTCACTTAAAGTAAGAGACGGCATGTATGTGAAGCCAGAAAATCAAATAGCCACACTCGCTAATCTATCTACGGTATGGGTAATGGCCGAAGTGTTTGAACAGCAAAGTAGTTGGGTCGAAGTAGGACAACCAGCAGAAGTGCAATTCTCCTACTTACCGGGAGAAACATTTAAAGGAACAGTTGAATATGTTTACCCCGAGTTGGATCAGATGACGAGAGCACTTTCCGTTCGCTTAAAGTTTAATAATCCAGGTGAAGCATTAAAGCCAAATATGTTTGGTGATGTTTATATCTTTGCCGGCGCAAAAGAAGACATCATCGTAGTACCTCGTGAATCAGTAATTCGTACAGGCACGAGTGAACGCGTCATTCTCGCAAAAGGCAAAGGGCGCTTCGAACCACGCGAAGTGGTTAGCGGAATTGAAAGCGGTGATTGGATTGAAATACAAAGCGGCTTGAGTGAAGGAGAACATGTCGTCATTTCAGGTCAGTTTCTAATTGATTCAGAAGCAAGCACCAAAGCCAGCTTCACTCGCATGACTAGCCTTGAAAGTAAAAACGACATGGCTGATAAAAAATCTATGACTACAGAGATCATGGCTGTCGGGGTCGTGAAAGAAATATTCGAAACCGAACAAAAATTACGAATTAACCACGAACCAATAGAAGCATTGGGTTGGCCGCAGATGGAAATGGAATTTAAAGTTAATAATGACCATTCCGTTGATAGCTACAAATTGCAACCAGGCGAACATATTACATTCACGTTGATTAAAGTGGGAGACCGTTACGAAATTTCCTCCATCAAGAAGATGGATCATTAAAAGGGGTATTTCAAATGATCGAAAAAATTATTGACCTATCCATTCGAAACCGTGCATTAGTTCTATTATTTACTTTTATCCTTATTGGCTGGGGGGTGTACGCAGTTAAAAATATACCCCTTGATGCCATTCCAGATTTATCAGATGTACAAGTCATAATTAAAACTAGTTATCCTGGGCAAGCACCTCAGGTAATAGAAGATCAAGTCACTTATCCCTTAAGTATTGCGATGTTGTCCGTACCCAAAGCCGTGAATGTTCGTGGCTATTCATTCTTTGGAGATTCATATGTCTACATCATTTTTGAAGATGGTACCGATCTTTATTGGGCACGCTCACGCGTGCTTGAATATTTAAGCCAAGTAGCCAGCACCTTGCCCACTGCAGCTAAAACACAGCTCGGCCCTGATGCTACGGGTGTGGGTTGGGTTTACGAATATGCATTAACAGACCGTAGTGGTAATCATGACCTAGCACAGCTTCGTAGTATTCAAGATTGGCATTTGAAATACGAATTACAAACCGTCAAGGGAGTGTCTGAAGTAGCAACAATAGGCGGTATGGTCAAACAGTACCAAGTCGTTGTTAACCCAAATAGTTTACGCGCACGCGGCATCCCTCTTTCAAAAGTACGCCAAGCTATTACGAGAGCGAACCAAGAAACCGGTGGATCTGTAATTGAAATGGCTGAAGCTGAATATATGGTTCGTGCGACAGGCTATGTCAACGATATTGATGATTTACGTAAAATACCATTGGCGGTTAACGAACGCGGAACACCTATATTACTTGAGGAAGTCGCTGAGATCCGAATGGGACCTCAACTAAGGCGAGGTGTCGCAGAACTTGACGGAGAAGGCGAAGTTGTCGGTGGTGTCATTATTATGCGATTTGGAGAAAACGCACTACAAACTATTAACAATGTAAAAGCGAAACTAGAGGAGTTAAAAAAAGGACTTCCTGACGGTGTCGAAATTATAGAAACCTATAACCGCGCCTCACTAATTGAGCGTGCCGTTGACACACTAAGTGAAAAATTAGTCGAGGAATTCATCGTTGTGGCGCTTATATGTGCACTTTTCTTGTTTCATTTACGGTCTGCACTCGTCGTCATTTTATCCTTGCCAGTAGGCATTCTAATTGCGTTTATAGTCATGCAGCAGATGGGCATAAACGCCAACATTATGTCACTTGGAGGCATTGCTATTGCAATTGGCGTTATGGTGGACGGTGCTGTGGTGATGATCGAAAACACCCATAAGCATTTAGAAAAAGAAGGTGCTGAACAACGAAATCGATGGGAAATTATCAGTGAGTCGACTAAAGAGGTAGGACCGCCAATATTTTTCTCACTCATCATTATCACTTTCAGTTTCTTACCTGTGTTTACACTCGAAGCACAAGAAGGTCGGCTATTCAGCCCACTTGCTTACACCAAAACTTTTGCAATGGCCGCTGCAGCAATACTGTCCATTACATTAGTCCCTGTCTTGATGGGCTATTTTATACGTGGACATATAATTCCAGAAAACAAAAACCCAATTAATCGAATGTTGATTGCAGGATATCGACCCTTAATCAGTTTTATTCTTAAAGCGCCAAAAACTGTTTTACTGACCGCATTGATTGTCATCATTGCTGGACTCTGGCCCGCAACACGACTTGGTAGTGAATTCATGCCGGATCTAAACGAAGGCGACTTGTTATACATGCCAACAACCTACCCTTCTATTTCGATAGGTAAAGCTCAAGAACTATTACAGCAAACCGATAAATTAATTCGCACCGTACCTGAAGTCAAAACCGTGTTTGGAAAAATGGGTCGAGCAGATAGCGCAACGGATACTGCGCCACTCACTATGATAGAAACGACTATACAACTTAAGCCAGAAAAAGAATGGCGTGAGGGAGTAACCATTGAGGATTTAAAACGTGAGTTTAATAAACTCATCCAGTTTCCCGGTTTAACGAATGCATGGGTGATGCCGATTAAAAATCGTATCGACATGCTCTCTACAGGCATTAAGACCCCAGTTGGAATTAAGGTCGCAGGTGCGGATTTATCTATAATCCAAGAGGTCGGTAAAGAAATCGAAGTAATTCTTAAGCAAGTGCCTGGTACGGCAAGCGTTTATTCGGAGCGTGTGGCGAGTGGACGTTACATCATTATTGATATCGATCGGAATGCTGCAGCCCGATATGCACTTGATATTATGGAAATTCAAGAAATCGTACAAACCGCTATCGGTGGAATGCAAATATCTATGACTACTGAAGGACTTGAGCGCTACCCCATTAATCTAAGATATCCACGAGACTGGCGTGATTCTCTTACACGTCTTCGTGAGCTTCCTATTGTTACGCCTACGGGCGCACAAGTACCGCTTCAAGAAGTTGCAGACATTCGGATTGAAGATGGGCCTGCATTAATTAAGACAGAAAATGCACGCCTTAATGGCTGGATTTATGTTGATATAGAAAATCGAGACTTAGGCTCATACGTACAGGATGCTCAAAAAGTCGTAGCAGAAAATATTAGTTTACCTCCTGGTTACACTATCTCTTGGTCGGGGCAATACGAATATCTTTTACGAGCAAAAGATCGTTTGTCATTAGTAGTTCCAATTACATTAGTCATAATCGTTCTACTATTATACTTAAGCTTTCGCCGCTTCACTGAAGTGATCATCATCATGACAACACTACCAATGGCACTAGTAGGAGGTATTTTATTGTTGTATTTGCTGGACTATGACATGTCCGTTGCCGTCGGCGTTGGATTCATTGCGCTTGCAGGAGTTAGTGTAGAAAT
>CAXMUG010000135.1:0-10717 GCA_964196535.1 uncultured Mycobacterium sp.
TTTGGAAATTCAATAGAATGTCAGGGAAGGGGACTCTCAAGATGACTGATTTATAAATATTCCCTGTAAATTGGCTGTTTAACAGGGAACATATATGCATATATACAAGAGTAGGGTTCGCTCAGGACTACAACCACCGCCATTATTAAATATGGATACGAAGTATCCTTATTTAATAATGCAAAATGAGATCGAACCCGACATGTTTAACTTTTCCTCACTCCAAACCCTCCTCTTCGGAATCACACAGATAGCAATCGGCATCGCAATTCTATTTCTACCCATCAGCATTCACGTCATCGCATGGGTTTTAATTCTATTTGGCTCAATGTTTATTTTTTTAGCGATTTATTTATGGATTATGGACGTTATCAGTAAAGCTTCCGAAAAATAATTCGAAATTATTTAACAACTATTTTATTAAAACAAATAGATATATTGGCATCGCTAATGTAATCATCGATAGCGAATATGATATTTAGAAGTGTTTAGCGAAAATAGCTTAGCAACTAGCCTGTTGACTCATTTGCATTGGTTTTTTCGCGCTTGATTCGCTCATAAATTTCTTCACGATGCACAGCAATATCACGCGGGGCATTTACCCCAATACGTACTTGGTTGCCTTTTACTCCTAACACAGTGACCGTGACATCGTCTCCGATCATCAATGTTTCACCAACTCTCCTGGTCAAAATCAGCATTCCCGTATCTCCTAGATAGTCCGTTTTTATACGTTTATTATTTTTATTTAATTCACCAACGCAACTATCAACATTTCCAGTTAATGGTTACTCCTATGGTTTCTCTCCTACCAAAGCTGTTTTGTTATTTTTACCGCACTTACTGTTTAGTTTTTTCCTCCGTCGCCTGATCTAGTTCAAATGCTTCATGCAATGTTCGTACACCAAGTTCCAGATACTTCTCCTCTATTACGACCGAAATCTTAATTTCCGAGGTCGATATCATAAGGATATTTATCTTCTCGTCAGCTAGTGTTTTGAACATTCTACTCGCAATTCCCGCGTGAGACCTCATTCCTACACCAACTAATGATAATTTTACGATGTTTGGGTCTCCACCGATGCGCCCTCCACCAAGTATTTTTGCAGTATTTTCAAGGATTTTCAGCGCTTTATCGTAGTCATTTCGATGAACTGTGAAAGTAAAATCAGCGGTATCTTTTCTGCCTATATTTTGCACAATCATGTCTACTTCAATGTTTTCAGCCGATATTGGACCCAAAATATGGGCGGCCACACCTGGCTGATCAGGTACATCTTTAATAGTTAATTGCGCCTCATCTCTATTAAATGCGATACCTGAGATTAATGGATCTTCCATGCTGTTGTCCTCATAGGTTATTAAAGTGCCTGGACCTTCTTTAAATGATGATAGAACTCTTAGAGGCACATCATATTTACCAGCAAATTCTACTGCACGAATTTGTAAAACTTTTGAGCCTAAGCTGGCCATTTCTAACATTTCTTCAAAGGTGATGCGTGATAAACGCCGTGCATTGGGTTCTACTCTTGGATCAGTAGTATAGACACCATCTACATCTGTATAGATTTGACACTCATCCGCCTTCGATGCAGCAGCTAATGCCACTGCAGTGGTATCTGAACCACCACGCCCAAGTGTTGTAATGTTGCCTTCGCTATCAACACCTTGAAAACCTGCAACCACTACAACATTGCCATCATTTAAAAGCTTCTTTAAACGATCCCCATCGATATCCTGAATACGTGCTTTGTTGAATTTATTATCAGTGCGAATACTTAATTGTCCACCCGTACAAGATACCGCATTGCACTCTCTTTTTTGCAAAGCCATAGATAACAATGCAATGGTCACTTGCTCACCGGTTGACACTAATACATCTAATTCACGACCGGTTGGTGTTTTAGTTCCCTGAACCTCTTCTGCTAAACCAAGCAGACGATTGGTTTCACCACTCATAGCAGACACCACTACTACAACTTGATTGCCTTGATTCTTTGTAGCAATTATTTTTTCAGCTACGGCCTCGATACGTTCAACAGTGCCAACTGAAGTCCCGCCATATTTTTGTACGATAAGCGCCAAAGTCACGATCCCTGATATTTGAGTGTTTTTAGATATTTATGTGCCCAGAGGCAATGCGAGTAGATTCTAATGATCAGGCTTGGGATTTACTAGATATTTACCACTATTAGACAATAAATTATAGGACTATATGTTTGCACGTATCCAATCTGGCACGGATTGAAGTGCTGCATCGAGTGCAGCAGGGTCAGTTCCACCCGCTTGCGCCATGTCAGGACGTCCACCACCCTTGCCACCGACTTGTACCGCTACCGCATTTACTAAATCACCGGCTTTGATACGGCTGGTTTGATCTTTAGTCACTCCAGCTATCAAACTTACTTTATTACCACTACTGGTGCCTAAAACAATCGCCGCACTTCCGAGCTTGTTTTTTAGTTGATCTAAGGTGTCTCGCAAGGACTTAGGGTCAGCCCCTTCGATTTTATGTGCCAAAACTTTCATACCATCGATTTCAATAGCAGATGATGCTAAATCACTACCCGCTTGAGTCGCGAGTTTAGCTTTTAATTGATTGAGTTCTTTTTCAAGAATTCGGTTACGTTCAACAAGCTGTACAACTTTATCTTTAGCTTCTGATTTAGATACTTTCACAACATCCGCAATTGTCGCCAACTGGTTTTCGTTGTCTTTTATCCACTGCAGTGCACCTTCTCCTGTAACTGCCTCAATACGGCGAACGCCAGAAGCAATACCAGTTTCAGAAATAATTTTAAAAACTCCTATATCGCCTGCACTATTCACGTGAATACCTCCACATAGTTCAACCGAAAAATCACCGATTGAAAGCACGCGCACCACATCACCATATTTTTCACCGAACAATGCCATCGCACCAGCATCGAGAGCTTTATCTTTTGACATAGTGTTTGCAGTCGCTGCAGTGTTCAGACGAATTTGATGGTTAACAATATCTTCAATTTGTTCTATGTGTTGATCGTTAATCGGCGCATCATGAGAGAAATCAAACCGCAGACGGTCCGGCGCAACCAACGAGCCTTTTTGCTGAACATGTGTGCCTAAAACCTCTCGCAAAGCTGCATGCATCAAATGGGTAGCAGAATGATTTAAAACCGTTGCTTGTCGATGCGCTGCATCTGCTAGTGCTTTAACTTTATCACCTACGTTTAACGCCCCTGACGATTGTTTGCCTATATGCGCATGACCATTACCTTGTTTTTGTGTATCAATGACTTCAAACGTAACTCGTTCGCTTTTCAAATAACCTTGGTCACCTACTTGGCCACCTGATTCAGCATAAAAAGGTGTTTGATCCAGAACCACGAGACCAGACTCTCCTTCATTAATTGAACCTACACTTTCGTTGTTAACAAAAATCTCTTTAACAACACCTTCACCTTCAATGCTTTCATAACCCGTAAATTCTGAATTGGTTAGTACAGCAATGGATGCATCATAATCCACATCAAAGCGACTGGCTTGGCGCCCACGCTCACGTTGCGCTTCCATTTGCTTTTGAAAACCACTTTCATCAATTTTTAAATTTTGCTCACGAGCAACATCTGCAGTTAAATCAGCCGGAAATCCATAGGTATCATAAAGTTTAAATACGGTTTCACCTGAAATTGTGTCGCCTGTTAAACTTTTTATATCATCCTGCAAGATGCTCATGCCTTGATGTAGCGTTTCATTAAAACGTTGTTCTTCTGTTGCTAATACCTTCTCTACTCGCTGCTGGGCATCCACTAGCTCTTTATATGCTGAACCCATATTATCTACTAATGGTTGTACTAGTTTATTGAAAAACGGCTCAGTAATACCTAGTTTATTTCCATGCCGCGCTGCACGACGAATAATGCGACGCAACACATAACCACGACCTTCATTAGATGGGATCACACCATCTGTAATCATAAAACTACATGAACGTATATGGTCTGCAATTACTCGCAGCGAAGGGTTGGAAGTATCTTTTATATTTGCAATCTCAGCAGTAGTTTTAATTATTCCAGTAAAAAGATCGGTATCATAATTATTTGTAACACCTTGCAGGATGGCTGCAAGTCTCTCCAAACCCATACCAGTATCCACTGAAGGTTTTGGTAGTGGATTTAAGTTACCTTTTTTATCGCGATCATATTGCATGAACACCAAGTTCCATATTTCTACGTAGCGATCACCATCTTCTTCAGGTGTTCCTGGCGGGCCACCCGTAACTTTATCCCCATGGTCATAAAATATTTCCGTACACGGCCCGCAAGGACCGGTATCGCCCATCGACCAAAAATTATCTTTAGCACCAATACGCGCCAACTTACTGGGATCAACTTTTATTTCGCTCAACCAAATTTCTGCAGCTTCGTCATCTTCTTCAAAAACCGTTACCCATAATTTTTCTTCCGGTAAGCCAACCACTTTGGTGAGAAAATCCCAGGCGTAGTGGATCGCTTCAGATTTGAAGTAATCGCCAAAACTAAAATTGCCCAACATTTCGAAGAAGGTGTGATGCCTTGCGGTATAGCCAACGTTCTCTAAATCATTATGTTTACCACCGGCACGAACACATCGCTGACTTGAAGTTGCACGAGTATAATTAAGCACTTCTTTACCGAGAAATACTTCTTTGAATTGCACCATGCCCGCATTGGTGAATAATAAGGTAGGATCATTACAAGGCACAAGTGGACTCGACGGCACGATTTCGTGGCCGTTTTCCTTAAAATAATTTAAAAATGCGCTGCGAAGTTCTGAGCTAAGTTCCATATTGACTACACTGGACGCCATCAATAGCGTCTCAAAATGATTTTATGATCCGTATGTACTGAATGTTTTTTGGATTATATCACCAGTGAAGCCACGGGACTGGAGGAAACGCATACGTTTGGCCCGCTCATTTGCAGTATCTAGCAGTTTACCGCCAAATTTTTTTTCATAGGCCTGACATGCCGTGTCTAACCAGATTTTATCGTTAAATTCGACAAAGACATCAACTAGATCTGAAGAAACTCCACGCAGTTGAAGCTCTTGCTTTATTTTGAGGGGGCCATAACCGCGTTTGCGGCGCATATGCACATAGCTTTCTGCATATCGCTCATCACTTTGCAAACCATCCTGGATGAGAACTTCCATCTGTTCTTCGATTTCACCATCTGTAAAATCTTTTGCTTTAAGTTTACGAGTGAGCTCTAGGCGTGTGTGCTCACACCTAGCTAGAATATCAAGTGCAGAATTACGTACGGATCGTTCTTGTTGATGAGAATTAGGCTTCAGTCGCTTCTTCCTCAGCTGCAGTGTCGCCTGCTTCTACGTCTTGATTTAAGTCATCAGTGCTTGGCAACAATTGCGCACGCAATTTTTGATCAATCTCATTTGCCATTTCAGGATTTTCAAGTAGATATGCACGTGCATTTTCTTTACCTTGCCCAATACGCTCATCATTATAGCTATACCAAGACCCTGCTTTATTCACCATGTCATATTCGACACCCATATCAATCAACTCACCCAATCTAGAAATACCTTCACCATAAAGAATTTCAAACTCAGCTTTCTTAAATGGAGATGCCAATTTATTTTTCACAACCTTCACACGAGTTTCGTTGCCAAGAATTTCGTCACCCTTCTTAATTGCACCAATCCGACGAATATCTAAACGTACCGATGCATAAAACTTCAATGCATTACCACCAGTAGTTGTTTCAGGACTTCCAAACATGACGCCAATTTTCATGCGAATTTGGTTAATGAAAATCACCATGGTATTTGAGCGTTTGATGTTACCGGTGAGTTTACGCAATGCTTGTGACATCAAACGTGCCTGCAAGCCCATATGCGAATCACCCATATCACCTTCAATTTCAGCGCGCGGGGTTAATGCAGCAACCGAGTCGATCACCACAATATCTACTGCACCAGAACGCACCAACATATCGGTAATTTCTAATGCTTGCTCACCAGTGTCTGGTTGTGAAACCAGAAGATCATCTACATTTACACCTATTCTTTCTGCATACGATGGATCAAGCGCATGTTCTGCATCAACAAATGCTGCAGTACCACCCATCTTTTGACATTCAGCGATAACTTGTAAAGTAAGGGTCGTTTTACCAGATGATTCAGGTCCGTATATTTCTACTACACGCCCTCTTGGCAAACCACCAATACCAAGCGCGACATCTAATGCTAAGGAACCCGTTGAAACCACTTCAATATCGCGCGCAGCGGTAGAATCACCCAAGCGCATTACTGCGCCTTTACCAAATTGTTTTTCAATTTGACCTAGTGCGGCCACTAGTGCTTTTTTACGATTCTCGTCCACTGGTACTACCCCTACGTTTATGGCCCATGTTGGCCTATGTCTTGAATATTGTTTTGTTGCTACTGATGTTATTAATAGCTCGATTATCTTGGCACATTCGAAGTGCAAAAACACTTACTGCGTCATTTAAATTTACTTATGTAAATTACTCTTCATTTAGGAACGAGTATGTTGCAAGCGTATTGTATCGAGTTATTTCTCCTTCTGTAATAGATTCAAGTAAATGAAACTCAGTTGCTGGCCAAGTAATTGTAATAGGGATATCGGGAAAATCTGCCTTAGGAACATTCTTAAACAACGTTACATGTGGTTTATAAACTCGTTCCTCTGTATTAGCACCGCAATTTTCTGCTATAGATTTTAGATGGTTAACTAATCTAGTTAATTCTCTAGGATAGGAAGAACAACCAAGCCACAATATTTGCGAGAGTTTAAAATATCCGTACAGATCTAAGCGTAATGAAAATGTTTGCACAAATGTTTGCACCATCTTTTTTTCCAAACACTTACGCTCACTAGCTTCTAATTCACCTAAAAATTGCAAAGTAATATGCAGATTATTATTAGGTACTGGACGCACTCCTTTTATTATAGGAAATGATCTAGACAACTCTACCAACTGAGCATGAACTTCTGGATCAGGTAATAGCCCAAAAAATAAGCGTTTTTTAGCCATGCAGTCTCTTTAATAGTTGTTCGATTGCAGCATGTACTGATTGTTCGCGGATTGATTGTCGATCACCCTTTAACAAGTATTTAACTGCAGCAGTGGGCTGATTTTTAACCGCTGAGGCGATAAACACAGTACCTACCGGTTTAGATTCACTCCCACCACCGGGCCCAGCTATGCCGGTAATAGAAGCACTGACATCTGCAGCACTATGATGAAGAGCACCTACTGCCATTTGCTCAGCAATCTGTGGGCTTACTGCGCCATATTCATCAAGCACATTAGCTTGTACTCCTAATAAACTGATTTTAGACGCATTACTATAGGCCACAAACCCACATTCAAACCAAGTAGAACTGCCATTTAATGAAGTGCACCATTGCGCAAGCATTCCGCCGGTACATGATTCTGCCACTGCAAAAGTTAAGTTTTTTTCTACTAATTGTCCTGCCAATTGTTGAATTAAGATTTCAATTGGAGATTTGCTATTTGGAATCTTCTTATCTGACACACATCACCACGGTCAATTAGCATTAATTAATTTTTCTTGGTAGTTGGATATATTTTGAGCTGTCTAAAAAAGCTTTCTTCGATAGACTGCCATTTATGATCGCACGCCCTCCAATAAAACACACCCCAATGATGCAGCAATATTTACGCATCAAAGCAGAATACCCGGATATGTTGCTGTTCTATCGTATGGGTGATTTTTTCGAGTTATTTTTTGAAGATGCAAGGCGTGCGGCAAAACTTCTTGACCTCACCCTAACCTCTCGCAACAAGAATTCTGTGGATGAAATCCCTATGGCAGGGGTACCTGTACATGCCACGGAAGGTTATTTAGCAAAATTATTAAAACGTGGTGAATCAGTTGCCATATGCGACCAAATTGGCGATCCCGCAACTAGCAAAGGATTGGTCGAACGTAAAGTCACTCGCGTGATAACACCTGGAACCGTAATTGAAGAAGAATTACTAGAACGGAGAAAAGATAATTACCTGCTCGCAATATGCTCTCATGAAATTAGTTATGGGCTAGCCTATATAGATTTAAGCTCTGGAAGATTCTTATTGCAAAATTGTAATTCTTTACAGGAATTACAAGATGAAGTTGATCGAATCCAACCAGCAGAAATATTATTCGCAGAAGACTCATTACTTAATACTGATCTTGCAATCTTAATGGATAAATGTGCCTCTAGATCTTTACCAACTTGGCATTTCGAATATGAGTCATCCATCACCTCATTATGCAAACAGTTCGGCACGAGGGATTTAAGCGGATATGGTTGTGATGATTACCCATTAGCAATATCAGCAGCCGGCGCGGTCCTGCAATACATCAAAGATACTCAAAAAACACAATTGCCTCATATAGACGGACTACAGGTTTGTCATAAAGATGAATTCTTAGCCATAGACAGTGTTACGCGAAAAAATCTCGAAATAGAGGTTTCCACACAAGGTGACTCGAAACACAGTTTAGTGAATGTGTTAGACAAAACTGCATGCGCAATGGGTTCACGATGTTTACGATCATGGCTAAACCAGCCAACACGAATCAAAAACACTTTAGCATTGCGTCATGCTGCTATTTCTGAGTTTTTACAACAGAACAATTACAACGATCTACATAAGCTTCTCACAGACATAAAAGATATAGAACGTATCCGTAGCCGTATAGCTTTAAAAACAGTTCAACCTAGAGATTTGGATGCACTACGTTCGACCTTGCAATGTATCCCTGCTATTCAAACACAGCTCAATAATTATAAAAATGAGTTATTAACTGAATCATCAGAACTATTAAAACATCATGAAAGTTTAAAACTTAAACTTGAGAACGTTTTAGGCGAGGAACTACCTGCGCTCATTCGTGACGGCGGAGTAATTAAGCCTGGTTATGATAAAGAACTAGATGAATTACGCAACACTAGCACAAACGCAAATCAATTCTTAATAGATTTAGAACAACAAGAAAAAAGTGCTACAAATATTGCGAATCTAAAAGTTTCATACAATCGTATTCATGGCTATTACATTGAAATACCACGCTCCCATGCAGAGCAAGCACCCGAACATTATACGCGCAGACAAACGTTAAAAAACACAGAACGCTACATCACTCCCGAACTTAAAAAGTTTGAAGATAATGTTCTCAGTGCAAAAGAACGCTCAATGAAACGAGAAAAATTATTATACGAGCAGTTTATTACTGAGTTGAATGACGACTTATTAATCATACAGAATTGCTCCAAAGCTTTAGCACAAATGGATGCATTGGCAACTTTAGCCGAACGAGCCGCTACATTAAATTACGCACAACCTACCTTTACAGAAAAAAATTGCTTGCACATCAAACAAGGCAGGCACCCTGTTATCGAAAATGTACAGAGCGAACCGTTTACATCAAACGATGTAATGTTAGATGAACAACGTAAGTTATTACTTATCACAGGCCCTAACATGGGTGGTAAGTCGACCTATATGCGCCAAATTGCACTCATTACATGGCTTGCGTATAGCGGAAGCTTTGTACCCGCAGAAGAATTAACCATTGGCCCTATAGATGCTATCTACACTCGTATCGGAGCATCGGATGATTTAAGTTCCGGTCGTTCTACATTTATGGTAGAGATGACTGAAGCCGCTAACATACTAAATAATGCATCTAAACAAAGTTTAGTATTAATGGATGAAGTCGGACGAGGCACCAGTACTTATGATGGATTATCTCTAGCATGGTGTTGCGCCGAACATTTAAGTGAAGTAAATCAATCGTATTGTTTGTTCGCCACACACTACTTTGAACTAACTCAACTACCTGAATTTTTCAACAACATTCATAATGTGCACATCGATGCCATCGAACACAATGAGAAAATAATATTTTTACATGCAGTAAAGGAAGGTCCTGCAAACCAAAGTTACGGTTTACAGGTCGCGCAACTTGCAGGCATACCAAAATCCGTTATTGCCAGCGCAAAATTGAAATTGAAACAATTGGAATCAGAAGTGGTACAAGCAAAATCAACTAATCAGCAATCCCAACTTGGTTTAGCTCTAGAAGAAGAAACTATACACCCTAGTGTTGAATACTTAGAAAACGTAGATCCGGATGAACTTAGTCCGAAAGAGGCATTAGAGATTTTATATAAGTTAAAATCACTCAGCTAACTTGAGCTGTTGAATTCAACAACTCTCTTAAGCCTTCTTCCAAACCGTGCTTTGCTTTTACTTGCAATGCTTGCTGTAAGGTATCCACCAAAGCAGCGGAATGCTTAATATCCCCCTCTCTCTCAGGGCCAAAGGTTTTATCGCAAGTGTGTCCAGCTATTTTTTCTAAAACTTCGATTAATTCAAGCAATGTAACCGTCGACCCAGTCGCTACATTTACAGCGCCTTGGTAATCTGTTCCTAGTGCAGCCACATTGGCTCTTGCCACATCATTTACAAATATAAAGTCACGAGTTTGCGACCCATCCCCATTAATCGTTAGTGCTTTATTAGCCAACACAGCATCTGCAAACAGGGCAATTACACCCGCATAAGGTGATTTAGGATCTTGACGTGGACCATACACATTAAAAAAGCGCATACCACACGAAGAGGTGTCATATAGATCTTTAAATAATTTTACATAGAGCTCATTAATTTGTTTTTCTAAACCATACGGTGATTCT
>CAXMUG010000136.1:0-16022 GCA_964196535.1 uncultured Mycobacterium sp.
CAGTTAACCGGACTACAATAAAGTCCGCGTTTATACACAATTAAAAATGCTTATTTTTATTGTTATTCTGATGGTATAAGTAACCGAATAACGAAGCAATGGTAATTCTAAGCAACTCTATACTGAGATTGAATACTTCATTCGAATTCAATAATTTCAATTAGTTACAACATATACTTAAGTTAATAAATAAATGGGTCTTAGCTACAAAAACGCTGGTGTCGATATTGATGCTGGAAATAAACTCGTTGATCTCATCAAACCGGCGATACGCTCAACCCACCGGCCTGAGGTCATATCTAGTATTGGTGGCTTTGGCGGCCTGTTTGCATTGCAACAAGATAAGTATCAGGAGCCTATTTTAGTCTCTGGAACGGATGGTGTAGGCACCAAGTTACGCCTTGCCCAACAACTTAAGCAACACGCCACCATTGGCATCGATTTGGTCGCAATGTGCGTAAATGACGTCATAGTGCAAGGCGCAGAGCCTCTATTCTTCTTAGACTACTTTGCCACCGGCAAACTATCAGTCGACGAAGCTCGAGTTGTTGTCGAAGGCATCGCTGAAGGATGCCGGCAGTCAGGCGCAGCATTGATCGGCGGCGAGACCGCAGAAATGCCGGGTATGTATGACGCAGGCGAATATGACCTTGCAGGATTTTGCGTTGGGGTAGTAGAGCGTAGCAAATTGATTGATGGCAGTAAGATCAATGATGGTGATGTAATTATCGGTCTACCCTCCAGTGGCATTCACTCCAATGGATTTTCACTAGTAAACAAGATCATCGAAACCACGAATACTTCACTAGATGAAATGATTAATGGTAAAAACTTAGGTGAACTACTCATACAACCCACTACCATTTATACCAATATCGTTTTAGCACTAATTGAAAAATTTGATGTCCATGGCTTATGTCATATTACAGGTGGTGGACTTACTGAAAATGTACCACGTGTAATCCCCGATGGCGTACTTGCAGAGATCGATACAAATAGTTGGAAACGCTCTGTTGTTTTTGATTGGCTACAAAAGCAAGGTCAAGTAGATAACGAAGAAATGTTGCGAGTCTTTAACTGCGGCATGGGCATGCTAGTTGTACTACCTAAAAAGCAAGCAAAAGAAGCAATTAAGCTCAGCCAAGAAAGTAGTCACCAGGCGGTAATAATTGGCGAAATTAGAAAGTCGTCTTCAGATCAAAAAATATCTCTACAGTAAAACTGTGCCAAAAACTGAACCCGAACAAACTTGCAAGATAGCTGTTCTAGTTTCTGGTGGCGGCAGCAATTTACAGTCGATTATTGATCATATTGATCAACGCCATATTAATGCCAACATCGCTTGTGTGATAAGCAATAAACCTGATGCTTATGGATTAGTACGCGCACAACAAGTAAACATCCCTACCCATATTATTGAGCATAAAAACCATGCTTCACGCGAAGCCTTTGATGCGGAACTCGTTAAAACTCTTGCGGTCTATAATATTAAGCTAATCATTTTGGCGGGATTCATGCATGTACTCAGCCCTACTATTATAAATGAATATCCAGTGAATATTTTAAATATTCACCCCTCACTATTACCCAAACACAAAGGGCTACATACACATGAACGCGCACTGGAAGCAGGTGATTTCGAACACGGTTGCTCAGTACATTTTGTTACTGCGGAACTAGATGGTGGGCCGTTAGTGATTCAAGCAAAGGTAAATGTAGAAAAAACAGATAGCGCAGAAACTTTAGCTGCACGCGTATTAGAAAAAGAACACATCATCTACCCACTAGCAGTAAAATGGTTTAGCGATAAACGCCTAAAACTTAAAGCTGGAAAAGTCCACTTTGATCATTTACCACTCGATCAAGCACTATTACTTTCACCAGAACATGAAGCTCTTTTAAGGTAGAAGATTCACAATGAAAAAAATAATTTTTATTTTTATTGCTGCATGTATCTTAGCTCAACCTGCTTGGAGTAATTCAACCTCGATACTCAACGAAAGCAATCTGCCGCCAGAATTTGAAGCCACTTACGATGTTCATAAAGGCTCAATGCGTGTTGGAAAGATGGACGTTAGCCTGAAAAAAGTTGGTGATGAACTAATTTATGAATCGACAACCAAGCCTGTTGGCATGGCTGCGCTATTTCTCGGTGATCAAGTAGTTACTGATCGTGCGGTTTTAAAGTTAATCGACAATAACTACCGTACAGTCGAATTCATCCACGAAATGAAAAATAGCGATAAAGATCGAAACGAACATTACGTATTTGATTGGAATAACAATAAGGCTACAGTTAAATACAAAGACAAAAGCAATGAATTAGACGTACCTGAAAATACCTTTGATAACTACTCTGCTCAATTATTATTGATGCGCAAACCAGACAAAGATGCTTCTACCAATATCTACTCGGTAATTTCTAAAGGCAGACTTAAAGAATATAAATATCAGCTAGAAAGTGCTGAATTAGTTAACACTAAAGTGGGAAAGTTTGACGCAAATAAATATGTGCGCAAAAAAAATAATGACAAAAAAACTACGTACCTAGGATGGTATGCAGAAAAGTTAAATTATATACCAGTGAAATTAGATAAATTTGAAAATGGAAAACTAGATATCTCTATTCAAATAACTGGCGTAAAGTGGTTGAACAATAACTAATAATAATTAATTAGATACTAACTACCTGCAACCATCATGTTATCGATTAGCAATGACGGTGTAATAATATTACTACGTCGATCTACATCATTACCAACTTCAACAATTTTTTGATACATATCCTTTAAATTACCAGCAATCGTAATCTCATCTACTGGATATTGTATTTCACCATCCTCTACCCAATATCCTACAGCACCACGTGAATAATCACCTGTTACCGTATTCACACCATGGCCAATCAACTCGGTTATTAACAAACCTTTTTGCATCTGTTTAACTAGTTGATCTAAATCTTTCTCGCCTGCTTGCAGCTCTAAATTATGCACCCCACCCGCATTGCCGGTAGTTTGCATAGCTAATTTTCTAGCTGAATAACTACTTAAGACGTAACCTTTCAACACACCATTTTCAACTAATGTGCGCGCTTTTGTCGCAACTCCCTCCATATCAAACGAGCTGCTGCCAAATCCACTTCTAATAAATGGATCTTCAGTGATCGTAATGGAATTTGAAAAAACCTGCTTATCTAAGTGATCAATTAAGAACGAGGCTTTACGATATAAAGAACCACCACTAACCGCAGAAATAAAATGCGATAATAATGATCGCGCCATATTAGCTTCAAAAATTACCGGTGTAGTTTGTGTTAATATTTTACGTGAGCCAAGTCGACTTACGGTTCGTTCTGCCGCTTTTTGGCCAATACTCACTGCAGAGTCTAGATACTGAGGATCACGTGTCGTTGCATACCAATAATCTCTTTGCATGTTGCCATCTTGTTCTGCTATGACAACACAAGATAAGTTATGCCGGGTTGAGCTGTAACTGCCCACAAAATCATGTGAATTCGCGTAAATAGTGGTACCACGCGAAGTAGTTAATGAGGCACCTTCTGAATTAGAAATTTGATCAACATCACGTGCGGCATTTTCACACTCTATCGCAACCTCAAGTGCTTCTTCTGGCGATATACCCCAAGGGTGATCAAGCTCTAAATCTTGCATCTCAGTCGCCATAAGCTTGGCATCCGCCAAACCTGCACAATCATCTTCTTCAGTAAAACTAGCTATTTTGCAGGCTGCTGTTACTGCATCTTTAATTGCTGTGGGTTCAAAACTAGTCGTACTAGCACTTCCCTTCTTTTGACCCATATAAATAGTGACACCTAAACCACGATCATTATGGTGCTCTAACGTTTCTGCTTCACCTAAACGCGCGGTAACTGAAAGACCATGCTCAATATTTACACTTGCTTCTGCACTTGTTGCACCTTGCTGTTTAGCCTCAGCTAAACACGATTGGACTAAGTCTTCTAATTTATCTTTTGTATAAGGAGATGATTGAACTTTCATTTATGTAATTTCAGCTATTAATTATTATTGAGAGGTGCCGCCTACCGTGATGCCATCGATACGTAGAGTGGGTTGCCCCACCCCTACAGGTACACTTTGACCTTCTTTACCACAAGTACCTACGCCTTGATCAAGTTTTAAGTCGTTGCCGATCATACTGACGCGCGTAAGCACATCTGGACCATCGCCAATTAAGGTTGCACCTTTAACTGGTTTTGTGACCTTACCCTTTTCAATTAAATAAGCTTCGGATGCTGAAAAAACAAATTTCCCAGAAGTAATGTCAACTTGACCACCGCCAAAGTTGACCGCATAAAACCCAGATTCAACTGAACTAATAATTTCACCAGGATCATGCTCCCCAGCCAACATATAGGTATTGGTCATACGCGGCATTGGAAGATGCGCATAAGATTCACGTCTTCCATTACCGGTTGGTTCGGTATTAGAAAGCTTTGCATTGAGTTTGTCTTGCATGAAACCTTTCAATATTCCATCTTCTATTAATGTCGTACATTGTGTCGTAGTACCTTCATCATCAATATTTAGCGAGCCTCTACGTTTTTCCAAGGTGCCATCATCCACTACGGTTACACCTTTACTTGCTACTCTCTCGCCTATACGACCACTGAATGCAGAGGTCTCTTTACGAGTGAAATCACCCTCTAAACCATGACCTATCGCTTCATGCAACAATACACCAGGCCAACCTGGACCTAAGACGATATCCATTTCACCCGCTGGAGCTTCGACAGCTTCTAAGTTTAATAAAGCCATACGTACCGCTTCGTGCACATATGAATGCGCATGATTTTCTTGAGTAAAAATATCGTAGCCTACGCGACCACCACCACCTGCACTACCTTGTTCCAAGCGACCTTTATCTTCAACAATTACTGAAACATTTAATCTAACCAATGGCCTAACATCAGCAGCCATCGAACCATCACTATTTGCAACTAAAATTATTTCATGTGTGCCTGAAATCGATGCCATGACTTGCTTTATACGATTGTCTTGCTTACGTGCCAGAACATCTAGTGAACGTAATAAATTAACTTTATCAGCTTCGGTAATCGAATCTAATGGGTTATCTGACATGTATAATTGATTACCAGAATTAGATTTCCAGGTTTGTACTTGTCCGTTTTGATTGCCTCTAGCAATCGCTCGTGCAGCTTTACAAGATTCCAATAAGGCCGGCAGCACAATTTCATCTGAATAAGCAAAACCTGATTTATCACCCTTGATGGCACGTATTCCAACACCTTGGCTTATGTTGTAACTGGCATCTTTCACAATGCCATCCTCTAATGACCATGCCTCATGCTTCCGCATTTGAAAATAAATATCACCGCTATCTGCTGATGAATTTAATAATGTTGAAAATGCTTGTGATAAATGAGATTCATCTAAGCCAGAGGGATCCAAGATACTGCTTTTAGCAAGCTCTAGAGGGTTGCGCATAATGTATGTACTAAAGTAAAAGTTAAAAAACTATTTTATTACTTACGGTTATTTTTTTAGGTTTATTCTTCTATGCTGAATGCACGGAAATGTTTTTCGTCTTGATTGCAAATAATCAAGATTAATTTCTGCAAGGGTAAAACCCGCGCCATGGTTAATACGATTTAAAATTACACCCCAAGGATCGACAATCATACTATCACCATGCGTAGCACGGCCATTTAAATGATAGCCGCCCTGACCTGATGCAATAATATACGTTAAGTTTTCAATTGCGCGTGCTCTAAGCAAGCTTTCCCAATGCGCTTTGCCGGTGGCAGCCGTAAATGCAGCAGGCAAAACTATAATCTCAGCACCAAGATCTAATAGGCCTCTAAACAACTCAGGAAATCGTAAATCGTAACAAACAGCTAAACCTATTTTTCCAAATGGCGAATCAACCACTTTTAAATCAAGGCTGCCAAACTCAATGGTTTTTGATTCAATATAATTTTCACCCGTATCAACTAAATCAACATCGAACAAATGAATCTTGTCATAACGTTCAACAAAATTCCCCTTATTGTCATACACCATGCAAGCCGCAAGAATTTTATTTGCATCTTCACATTCCAGCGGTACCGTACCGCCCACTATCCACGCGTTATGCTGCTTCGCTTGATCAGATAAAAAAGTTTGAATGTGCCCATCACCATGCACTTCACGCACTGCTATTTTATCACTTTCTTCAATGCCCATAATGGCAAAATTTTCTGGAAGAACGATTAGTTCAGCACCTGCTGCTGCTGCTTGAGAAATTAACCGGCCCGCCTCATGAAGATTTGCATCTACATTAGGTCCAGATGCCATTTGTATTGCTGCTACTTTACTCAAAATATGTTAAAACCGATTTGCTAATGACGGATGCATTATCGCATACCTTGCTATTAGTCCTGTCTATCAAAGTAGAGATATAAGTAAATAACTAGCTAAAAATCTGCGAAGAACTTCTAGGGCTTGACACGATTTGAGTTTGGCTCTGATTGCACTGGGGCTACCGGATAAACTGTATCCGGTGAAAGCTGACCTTGTGCACGTGGAGTTGATTTTTTTTCTGCAACTTTTTGGGAGACAGGCTCAATAATAGGCTCTTGCCAGCTACCTTTCATAGTGTATTTCACTTCCGTAACTTTATTTACATCCACACCAATTGATTTCGCAATTTTTTCACCTACCAGCACCCCTACCGCACCCAATGGCCCGCCAACCGCTAAACCAATCCAGGGCAAACCTCCACTTACATGAGGAGTCACTGTTACTACTTGGTCGTAATCTTGGACATCAATACCAGTACGGCCTTGAATTAATAAATCTGCAGAAGGTCCTTTAATTCTTAAATTCTCGGTCGTTAAATTTGCATCTTTAAAATTCAAATCGCCCCGTATTTTATCAAACGCATAGCCTTTGGAGAAAAAATCCGTGAAATCTAAAGATAAACGTCTAGATATTTCACCAAAATTAAATAAGCCGACTAATCTCCCTGCACCACCTGGCTCGACAGAGGAGATTGCACCGCCTTTAAACCTTAGGCCTGCATCACCTGTCACTGATGCCAATGAAAACTGGTAAGGCGCTTTAGGCCACACAAAGTTAGCTGACACACTACCTTCTCCACCGGTTACTGAACTTCCAAAACCTAATCCTGCGAGTGAATTTTGCAAATTTTGTGAAACCAAAGTCATCGTTAGTTTTGTTTCTTGCGTATTCTCTGCAT
Organism: uncultured Mycobacterium sp.; assembly: GCA_964196535.1. Classification (GTDB taxonomy): domain Bacteria; phylum Pseudomonadota; class Gammaproteobacteria; order UBA4575; family UBA4575; genus JABDMD01. Next base: position 7,240 of record CAXMUG010000136.1, read on the forward strand.
TAACCGCCCATATGCCATTAGCAGAAACTTGTAACTCTCTACCACTACCTTGTAATGAATCTATCGTAAGACCATTAACTGACGGCTTGGTCTTTAAGCTAACATTACTAAATACAGCATCCTTATATTCGAACTCTTTTGCATTAACGACTAGCGCAGGTAAAGTGCGTGGATCTAAATCAGTAGATTTTGCAGATGTTAACTTTTTTTGTTTAGGCTTAAACCGAAGATAATCAAAATTTGCAGTAGCTACACTGCCACTCTTTGTGTCAATAGGATATTCAAAACTGCCTTTTGCTACTGACGAGGCAACATCACCAACCCAGAACTGTTTATTTTTAGTAGCATGAAAATCAACACCCTCCAGATTTAATCCTCCAAGCACCACATTATTTACAATTACATCAACCTCTTTAACCTCAAAGGTTTGTTCTTCATCCGACTGCATGAACTCTCTCCAGTCCGAAAGGTTAAAGTTATTCATGCTTCCTGATATTTTTATACCTTCTTCAGGCAAATTAAATTGCTGATCACCCATACGCAGTTCCATGCTAGATAGCTTGCTGGTACTTTTATCGATAATAGCTTGCATAAAAACTTGATTTTCCAAACTGGAAAATATTTCGCTATTTAAACCATGTGGATGCTTAGTTTGAATAGCAATATTCTTCGACTCATCAAATGCTTTTTGGAATGGCTCAGGAAGTAGTGTCGTCACACCATACAAATCGCTATCGACATTAATGATCCATGTTTTGTCAGTATTGTTTTTTCCAAAACGAGGGATATTGATTTGCGCTGAAACAGGCGCCATACCCTTAATATACTTATTAAGTTTTGTATAGTGGGATGATAAATAAGTATCTAGATCCAAATCACCTGAGACAGATAACAATGTACGTCCATCATTTGATTTTCTTGCGTTAGCAATAATTGGTACACCATATAACTTAGCACTAATGCCACTACCTTCCGCACTACTTTGATCAAAACTTAACTTTCCATTTAGATCGGTGAATGGAAGTGATAATGAATTTACCGTTAATCCAGCATTATCAAACTCTACCTCGCCACTAACTAATATTTGTTTTTCTAATTTTTTTGTAAGCGTTAACGAAAGGTCTAGATCAAGTTTAGTATTCCCGCTAGTAGTAATATGTCTTATTACTTTACTATTCTCTGGAAGGATAGAAGATTGTTGCAAGTATTCTAGAATGTCACTTGCCGGACCTTCTGCACTACCGTTAAGAATTAACCTTGGTAGCTTTAAATCATCAATATACCCATACGCCTGATTTATTGACGAACCCAGTATCGTACCTTGGCTTACATCTACTTCTAGATAATTATTTTTAATTTCTAAATTTGCAACAATATTACTTGCGATCGGCCAATTTGGGCGATAGGCCAACACACCATCTTCAATATTTACTCTAACCTCAAATCTCCCGGGCTTATTTTTAAATGGGAAATTTTTTAGGTTACCATGTAATAATAATTTTCCATCTTTAAGCGTTCCCGCTTTGATGCTTTCGCTTAACCACTTTGAAAGCTTTGGCTTCATTCTCTTATCTGGGAAATATTGCTTAATCGTTTCAGCTTTCACATAAGGAATTTCTATTTGAATATCTACATAGGGCTTTTTTTCAATAATTTGTAACACGCCTTGCAAATTTGCCACCATCTCATTCGATTCCACTATCAATTCTTGCATTGCCAGTAATATGTTACCGTTAATGTGCTGCCAATTTACTATCCCTTTTATGTTTTGATTATTTAGCGGCTGACTTAAAATTTTATCTATCTTTATACCTAGGGAATCGCAAGTTAAACTAACACCCCCCTTACGGTGATCACCCGTTACCTCTCCCACTATCGAGGTAACCACAATGCCTTGCCCTGGAATGGAGATATTTGCTTGTTGTAATGATGACCTATAGGCATATTTTGTTAATCGATTCTGATTAAATTGCGCTGATAGTTGTGATGCTTTCAACACGCCATAAATTTCAACTTTTTCTAGCACATAATTTAAACGCTCAACAATAAATGGAAAATGCTGCAATGTAGAAAGTAACTGCTCAGTATCCATATAATCCAGCGCCGCTGAAATAGTAAAATTTTGCTGACCACAATCTACACAGCTAAATTCATATTGCTTCCCTGGCCATTCATGACTGGCTGTTTTAATGCTCACATCGCTTAACGCGAGTTGCCAATCTTCTATATCTCCCTGTAGTCTAAATTCTGTATCAATAGAAGCGATTTCTTCATTAACAATAGTGTTTGCTAGTGCAAGTTCTACGTTCTTATAAACCAAATCATGCAGACCCAATCTACCTATGAAGGTGCGCTGCTTTAAAGAATTAAAATCAGCCCACATCTGAAAATCTGAAATACCTTTACTGATTCCAACCTGAAGTCTTGGGAAAAAATCATTCAGCAGCTCTAGATTAATATTCTCTCCCTTACTATATAACTTACCTTTTATATTATTAAAACCTTTATCCAAATCACGAATATCTGCACTTAAAACAAGTGAATCACCTAATGTTTGTGGCAGTATGAACTTAGAAGAAACTTTAAAATGATCACCTGAAAATCTAAGCACCACATCCACACGATCAAAAAAGTAGTCTAGTTTTTTTACTTCATCGATAATTGAAATTGAACTACTCAATAAATTTATTTTTAGCTTATCACTCTGATTTAGCTTTTTTCGTTCTGCAAATCTTTCACTAATATCAATTCCATTTAATATTATTCTTTCATCTACAGTTCGAATAGCTTCTAGATTTCCGCCAATAAACGTTAACTCATCAAACGTTACTTTCATGCGCACGATACTTCTATAAATATTAATAGAAATAATTGCTTTATCCACATTTAGAAGTTGGCCATATAGATCATCATCTTCAAAAATAGACAAGTTCTGCGTGGTAATTTGAGGTGTGATGCCGTGCCAGTCAATACGAATCGAGCCTAGGTGTACGGGCTTACCCAATATCGAAGAGATATTTTGTTGAATTGCCGGCAGGTAATTTTGATATATAGAAGGATAGCCACGCATAACACTGATAACTATCGCCAGCAATATCAAAACTGCAACCAAGATATACCAGCCACTTAAGAATAATTTACGTAGCATAAAACGACTTAACGAAACAGATTAGTAACAACAAATAAGTTATAGAGGTACCACATCAAATTGCTCTTGCGAATAGAGTGACTCAACCTGCAATTTAATGGTCTTGCCAATATAATCTTCCAGTTCTGCCAGGCTTGTTGACTCCTCATCCAATAATAAATCTACTACAGGTTGAGACGCCAAAACCAGCAATTCGTTCGCCTCATATTGCCTTGCTTCACGCATAATTTCACGAAATAGTTCGAAACAAACCGTCTCAGCTGTTTTAATATAACCTCTCCCAGCACACGTTGCACAGGGTGCACACAGAACATGCTCTAAGCTCTCCCGTGTTCGCTTCCTAGTCATTTCCACCAAGCCTAATGGAGAGACTTCACATACATGGCTTTTAGCGCGATCCTTATCTAAGGATTTTTCAAATATGCGTATAACTTGACGTTTATGCTCATCATCATCCATGTCGATGAAATCGATTATGATAATACCACCAAGATTACGCAACCTAAGTTGCCTAGCAATCGCTTGCGCTGCTTCAAGATTTGTTTTGTATATAGTCTCTTCTAAATTGCGATGCCCAACAAATCCTCCGGTATTAATATCAACCGTCGTCATAGCTTCAGTCTGATCGAAAATCAAATATCCCCCAGACTTAAGCGTTACTTTTCTGTGTAACGCTTTTTGCAATTCATCTTCTATTGAATAAAGATCAAATATAGGCCGACTACCTGAATACCTAGTTATACAATCTGATAGTTCAGGAACTAGTTTCTCAGAAAACTCTTTTACAATATCAAATGTTGCACGTGAATCTATTCTAATAATTTCAATATCATCTACAGAAAGATCTCTTAAAGTTCGTACTGCTAGAGGAAGATCGGAATACACCTCATCAACTGATGATGCTTTATTCACCTTATCAACAATAGTTTCCCAAAGGTTAAGTAAAAACTTTAGATCTCTTCTTAATTCAGATTCACCAACCCCTTCTGCTGCAGTACGCAAAATACATCCACAATTTGCATTTAGCTCATTTACTAATTTCTGCGTAGTAGCAGTTAATCGTTCACGTTCTTCTTCATCTTCTATACGTGTCGAAAGACGAACATCGTGCGAATAGGGCAATAACACAATATAACGTGAAGGTAAGGTTATATTAGTAGTAAGGCGCGCACCTTTTGTGCCCAACTGATCTTTTACAACTTGTACTAAGAGCTGCTGGCCCTCGTGCAACATATTGGTAATATTTTCGCTTTGTGACTGAAGAATGGTTTCGTCAGGTTCACTTATATCCGTTTTTTGTTCTCGAGAACTTTTAGGTAGAAAAGCCACATCAGCGCTATGTATAAAGGCCGCTTTGGTTAACCCTATATCAACAAAAGCTGCGTCCATACCTGGCATAACCCTACTCACACAACCTTTATATATATGCCCTACTAAGCCCTGCTTACTAGCCCTTTCAACTTGCACTTCGTGCAATACCCCATTCTCAACGATTGCGACTCTAGTCTCATGGGGGGTTACATTAATTAGAATTTCTTCACTCATACATTCATTGTACCCAGTCTTATTTAGACATCATCAAAATTATATAAATTAGTTTGTTCTAAAAGACCACATACTTCTGACAACGGCAAACCCATAGCATTGGTATAGCTTCCAGATATATATTCAACAAACGAAGATGCCAAACCCTGAATAGCATAGGCACCAGCCTTATCATAGGGTTCATCTGTTAAACAATAAGCATCTATTTCATCAACTGTAAGCTTTCTAAATTTAACTTTGGTCACCACTATCGACTCATAATCATGATATTGTGTTTTAAGACATAGTGCAGTAAACACTTCATGCTCAACTGCAGAAAGTTTTTGTAATATATTTTTTGCATGTTGCATATCTTTTGGTTTGCCAATAATTTCCTCATGCAACGAAATAACAGTATCGGCAGCTAAAACCATTTGACCGGTTGTGAACATTTCAAAAACCGCCAAAGCTTTATTACGCGCCATTCTGCACACATATTCTGCAGGTGCCTCCCACACCATGACACCTTCATCGATATTTGGTGCACATATACGGTACTCTAGATTGAGTTTATTCAGCAAAGAATGCCGACGACTTGAGCCGGAGGCCAGGATAAGCTCACGCATGAGGTTAGTTATAAAGACTATTCTCGATGATATGGATGACCCTGGATTACCGTCCATGCTCGGTATAGTTGCTCTACCAACACCAAACGCACCAACATATGCGGCATGGTTAACGAGGATAAAGACAAAATCAGATCAACCCGATCAAGAAAATCAGGCGTGAACCCGTCAGGCCCACCTATATATATAGTTACTATTGGAGTATTTTGCAACCATGCCTCTAACTTTGACGCCAAAACAATCGTAGTCCATGTTTTTCCGTGCTCATCTAGAGCAATACGCAGGCTATTGTTAGGTGTATTTTTTAATAACAAAGCTTGCTCGCGTTCTTGAGCCTGAGAAATAGAAATATTCTTAGCTCGTTTGGTCATGGCAACCGTAATTAACTTAACCTTACATTCATGCGGCATCCGCGAAAGATATTCAACAACACCTGCCTCTACCCAAGCTGGTGATTTATCGCCTACAGCTACAACATTGATCTGCACAATTTTATTAGTTTATATTTTATTAACTTATGCTCTAAAACATCTAGATTACGAAACTTGCTTTCGATCAATACTAATTTCCCAAAGTTTTTCTAAACTATAAAACTCTCGCGTTTCTTCTAGCATGATATGCACTATCACATCATATAAATCCACCAACACCCAAGAACGATCTTGCTCAACACCCAGCACTTTCAATCCATTACCTTTAATCTCTTTTACTACGTTGTCTGCCAAAGATTTCACATGTCTATCCGAAGTACCGGTTACAATAATCATTGCATCGAATACATCTGTTTTCCCTTGCGTGTCGATTACCGTAATATCATTACCCTTCATATCTTCAAGAGCATTAACAGCAATTTCAACCGTGTCATTATGTTTCATATATAGTATTTATTTGTATAGTTTATTTCTGCGAATATAGTTCCAGACATTTCCCGGCAGCAAATACTTAGGTTGCTGCCCTTTGGAGATCATTTCTCTAATCGTAGTTGACGAGATATCAATTCTTTCCAGATCACTCGCATATATTTTCCCACAGGGTGTATTCGCTAATATTCTAAAATCTTTAGTACCATTTAACTCATAACACTCTTTTTCACATCCTAATCCTTGCGAACTATCTGGCAGACTATAGCCAGAACGCTGCATTAACACTATATGGCAGAGTGATAATATTTCTTTATATTGATGCCATTTGCAAAAACTTAAAAAAGCATCTAATCCTAAAATCAATACTAGTGATTGCTGCGCACCATATTCCTCTCGCAACTCTTGCAAGGTATCAATTGTATATGACGGTGCTTTGCGTTTTAGCTCTCGATCATCTGCAATAAATTTTTCATTGCCACTACATACCAGATTTAGCATCTGCCAACGGTGGCTTGCACTCGCATGCACTTTTTCTTTATGCGGCGAAAGCTGACAAGGGATAAATCGTAATTGCTCAAAATCAAAGCGTTCTAATAATGCCAATGCTGATTTAATATGACCGAAATGTGGTGGGTCGAAGCTTCCACCAAATATACCTAGCATAAGAATCTCTCAAAAACAGGATCAAAGCTGCTGCCGTTTAGACCTAACACACTCCTCCCTTGTATATGAGTGCATTGCTAAAGACGTTATTCACGTATATTGCCTTCCCCTAAAACAATGAACTTTTGGGTAGTTAGCCCCTCAAGCCCTACCGGACCTCTAGCATGCAGCTTATCTGTGCTAATACCAATTTCAGCACCCAAACCATATTCAAAACCATCCGCAAAACGAGTAGAGGCATTTATCATAACTGAGCTTGAATCCACTTCACGCAAAAATTGCTGCGCGACTGTCTTGTTATTTGTGACAATAGAATCCGTATGATGAGAACCATACTTTTCAATATGCAGCATCGCTTGAGAAACACCATCGACAACTTTTATTGCTAATACAGGTCCAAGATATTCTGCATACCAATCCTCTTCCGTCGCAGTAGAGATATCGCGGAGGATCTTGCGCGTTTCTTCACAACCTCTTAATTCTACATTTTTTTCAGTAAATTTTTTCTGTAAAGATGGCAAAATTTGTTTGGCTATATTTTTGTCGAGCAACAAAGTTTCCATTGCATTACAAACACCAAAACGTTGGGCTTTAGAATTAAATGCAATATTAGTTGCCATTTCTACATCCGCTTCTTCATGGATATATACATGACACACACCATCTAAGTGTTTAATTAATGGAATACGAGACTCTTGCATGATTTTCTCTATCAAGCCCTTGCCGCCACGCGGGATAACTATATCAATATCATCATTTGCATGCAGCAACTCGGTTACTGCCGCTCTATCTGAAGTAGTAATCACTTGTACAATATCTTTAGAAAGCCCTGCTTTGCTCAAACCCGTATGAATACAATTCGCTATGGCCTGGTTTGAGTTCAACGCCTCAGAACCACCTCGCAATATAGTCACATTTCCAGACTTAATACATAAGGCAGCCGCATCTGCTGTAACATTTGGGCGTGATTCATAAATGATAAGTATTACCCCTATTGGCACCCGCATTTTGCCAACTTGAATTCCACTGGGACGCGTTTGCAAATCAGTAGTTTCGCCAACCGGATCAGCCAATGTGCAGACTTGCATCAAGCCTTCTGCCATTGCATCAATACGTGCATCCGTTAGCTCTAAACGATCGAGCAATGCACTATCAAGCCCACGCTTTTCTCCAGCCTGCAGATCGAGTTGGTTTTTTTGCTTTAATGTTGTACTAGAATTCAGAATTTCATCTGAAATAAACTTCAGCGCTTGATTTTTTGTTTCTGTACTCGTAGCAGCAATTTCAGCACGTACTGCAGCTGCTTGTAAAGTCACATTCTCAATATACTCTTTAACTGATAATTGTTGTTTTTGCGCTGCGTTACTCATAGATGCATATCTTTATATTAAAACCAATATTTATACTGAGTATCTTGTGACGATACTCAATTGTAACAATTCTTGCCAAGGATCTCCGTAAGCGCGACCTTTAATCACTCGATCCACTCGGGCGCACTGCTTCAACAAGTCCGAGGTTTTGGGTGCCAAGTCTTGCCGACAAACACCAGTACTCTTTTGATGCAACATACATAATGCATGCAAAGTATCTTGTTGTGAATTTTTTCCAATTTTGGAGCGAGATGCAGAAACATTAGAGGGAGCATTTGGTTTGCTCTCAACTAATTTTCTCACTTGTTCAGTAAGTCCCCATAACAGTAATGGCGGCGCAACATCTTCTTTTTTGAGCCCAGCGATTATTCGAATAACTCTGGCTACATCACCTTTCAATACCCCATCCATTAATTCATTCAGCGAATAGTGACTACTATTCGTTAATAGCGCGTGAATATTCTTTAGATCTAAATTCTTACTCTCACTCACGAGCGCTATTTTTTCAATTTCCTGCATTGCTGCAAGCAAGTTGCCTTCAACTTGTTGCGTGATATACCCAACAACATCACTCGTTGTAGTAAGTCCT
>CAXMUG010000137.1:0-10900 GCA_964196535.1 uncultured Mycobacterium sp.
ATAGCGCAACATTTTTCGCCGATGAATGGTAATGAGGAGAAATTATTATGCAATTTACTCATTAATTTCACATATATTTTTATAAATACTTTTAACGAATTAAATTGACCCCTATATCAATTGCTATGACATGAGTTATAGAAATCTGGTCTAAATTACCGATAAGTGAGCAGAGGATAATCACCGATCGAGTGATAAATTTACTGGATTTTAATTTTTACTTAGAAATTATTACCAGTGCGACGCGGGAGCTTTTACATTGCGAGAATTATAACTAAGATTTCCATCCCCTAGCTGTCCACCTTGAGGCGCTGCGGTTAACACTACACACTGACTGATATTAAACGTAGGGCAAGCTTGCGCCGATATAAAATAAAAATCTTTATCTGATGGTACAGTGCCATCTCCATTTGGGTCCGGATAGTTAAGTCCTGTAGTCCCACCTGCAACCAAATTTGCAGTGTATGTACTATTACGTGAATAGAACTTTTGTTGTTCGTTCATGGCCTCAAGTAAAATTCTTTGTCCGTCTGATCGACGATTTTCTGTCATTTTGGTTTGGTAGCTTGTATAAGCAAGCACAGTTAATATAGATAACACCACAATAACGATCATAAGCTCGATCAACGTGACGCCAGAATTTGATGTTAACAATTTGATATGTGCGCTGATGAGAGTTCGCTGATATTGATATTTAGTTTATTAACGAATTTCTTTCCATGAATGCCTGCCAAGTAATGCCCCTAATCCGCCTCCGCCATTCAAGTCTGGATTGACCAATATGCTGTCAATGCTTGTATCGGAGAGTTGCGTCAAGCGGTAATCACCAATGAATGTTGAATCACTTGGTGCACTTTTAAATCTTGTCCCAGATATAACTGTACTGACTGAACTAATTAAAATATTGTCATTAAGATCAAAGACACCGTCGATATTGATATCAAATATAATATCGGTACTAACTCCACCATCTAATGGATTCACACTTAATCCAAAACCCCCTGGCGATGGATCACAGCTTGTCCCATCTTGTGGTATTACCGTACTAAAAAATAATTGATTATTGCGTAATTGCAAGTTACGTACTGCTCGCTCGCCTGGATATTGTATTCCTGTACCATTAGGAGGAGCGATATCAAAATCTATATACCATCCGCGAACATCGGGTATTGCATCAGAAGTATCATCGTTATAAATAACATCATTTGAAGATCCCGTTCTAACTTCAATATCATCACCATTTACGGTAGCTATAGAGGTTGTGAATGTTTGCTCAACAAGTTCTGACGAAAGCCCGGTATGCGTAATAGTAGAGTTATTGCTACTAGCCGGGTTATCCCATAAACCGTATATAGACTGAATCCCTTTACTTGTTGCATCTACATTTGTGAAATAGCTACCTGTACCCACAGTGACAATAAAGCCACCTGCTGGGTTTGCAATTACAGTAGGTTGTGTGGTTATCGGTTGGGATGCATCAGGAACCGAAGTTGTATAGCTGGCTTGAAACAATGTTTTTTCGAGATTCCAACTACCTGTGCTTGAACTACTAATATCAAACACATACAGATTACCTTGCAAATCACCTGCATAAAGCCGATCTACTGTACCGTTTCCATCAGCATCAATCCCGGTCACTCCACCAATACCATTGGGTACGCCATCAGCACTGGTACCAACCCCTGTGTCGATTTCAATAAAATCACCACTACTCCAACCATTATAACCGGCATCTAAAAACAAAATATAAATTGACGCATTTCCGCTAGAGCTTGCGTTATTAAACCCATTACCAAAAATTGCAACCCAACGCTGTTCACCAGAAGAGGCATCATTACTCATAGCAATTATTGGGCGACTATAGGTTAACCCAAGATTATCGTCGTCACTGTCTGTGAACTCCCACATTACCGAATCAGTACCAATGTCCGCAGGATCAGTTATATCTAAAGCAAAATAACCTTTACCGCCTGCGCCCAAACCATTGACTAACACTGTTCGCCACTCACGTGAACTACCACTAACTGGCCTTGGATCTATAAACACATCATTAATGCTGGGCGTAGAATCAACATAAAACTGGTGGCTATACTCAGGCTTGGTGTATTCAGGAATTTCTGATAAGAGAATATTTGGGATGTATGCAAATTTTTCAACACCATCCGCTGCTTGGAAAGCATGTAGCATACCGTCATTTGCACCCGCAAAAACAAGTTCGTCTCTACTTGAATTTGCAGTGACGTATTCGAAATAAGTATTGCCTGCAGTGCTTGGGTAAGCTCCGCCAAATCGGTTCGCAAATGGTGGTTCACCTACAAACACAGGTGAAGAATGAACAATGTCACCAATTTTTCCACCCGTGTTAATGCCTTGAGCATTTTCAACGATTGGAGCACGTACACGCATTTCGCCATTATCAAAGTTAACCCCTTCATTCGACGAATCACCACGCAAATAAGCAATGCGTCTATCTACAACATCACTTGCGCTCACGTTTGCTGGTACAGGATCAGTATTATCTTCTAATGCTGTTTCCTGAGCGGCAGTTAATCCATTGGCAGGCCCAGATAAAAATAATTTCCCGCTGGGTGTAGATGAATCATCGTACGTTAAAATCAGTCGTGAGCTTTGCGAAGGAAGCTGTTCTGCTGCACTCCATATAAATATTGGTTTTTTTGTAACAGGATCAACCTTTAACGTACCATCAACATTAACTTCCTGTGCTGCCAAATCCCCAGAATTAGTAGCCAAATTTGAAAAAGTTCTAAATACCAGTGAATCCTGAGCGATACTTTGCGTATTAAATGTAATAGATGTTGTAGAACCTGGTGTAGTAGCCGCAGTTGAAAACGCACTGTCAATAGAATTAATAATATCTGGAAAATCTCTATTGCTCAGTGCTGAGAAAAATCCACCTCTACCATTGTAGGCGGCATGCTTGAGGTCATCGACCCTGCCTTGAAAAGTACCAGGAGTCTCCCAACTAAAGGTAGCCGTAGCATCGGATGGAAATACCTCTGCTGAGGTAATACCGGTTGAATTAAAAATACCGACAACATTTGTATTTAAGTGTTGATGCAAGCGATCTCCGACTTGTAGTACGGGAGTACTATTTGGATCACGAACTAAATCAACCCCCGTTACCGGCACATCATCCGTTAAACTATTTTGCGCATCGCCCTCATAATAAAACATTGCAATATCCGCCAAGGTATTATTCACGCCATCAGCAAAAGCTCCTCCGTCAAAATCAGTGATCGTAGCACCGCCACTATCCTCATCAGTAGTCACAATAGATGCGTTTGCACCGTTACCAAATCCATCAGTCAAAAGAAAACTTGAGCTAACCTGACAACTTCCTGCTGGAGCAGCAGTATAAGGACAATTTACATCCCCAGGAGGACTGGAAGCTCCACTACCAAAAATGTCATTTGCGTTGCATCGAAAATATTCCCCCGCTTTTTCATATGAGTCTCGCAACGGTGTTGAGCCTGAAGAATTTGTTGCTCCAATAGCATCCAGCAAATCTTTCTTGTTGCCCGTTAGCAAGGATTGGTTAAGAAATTTAACTCTTATGCTTGTTGTAGAGTTTTGATTAATTGTGGCATGCCCAACTCGTGCGGAACTATTATTAGCCACTGAATGACTAATCAGCGCTTTTGCTACAAATTCACGTTTACGATAATAGGTAAACCAGTTAGCAAAATTTTGCACCACGTCATTCGCTTCTATAACAGATAAAGGGTATGTCTTTGTGCTAGCTTGAAATGCGGTTTTAATCAGAATTTTTGGTGGCTCTTCATCATTTTGTGCGACACCATCATTGTTTGCGTCCACCCATTCATAGTATGCAAAACCATCTCCAGAAATTCGACTTACGCCATCTAAAGCTAAGCCGGATTTATGCAGTGTTAAGTCTATAAAGTTTTGCGGGTCATACGGATCATCGGGAGTATTTTGAATATCCGCATTAGCGTATGGATTACCATTTATATCCACACCTGCCCAAGGCACATAGGTTTTATTCGGGTCAAAATATAATTTATTAAATGTATAGCTTCTTGCGCGCCAAGCTTCATCATCCGCTATGTAGCAATTTTTTATAATTGCATCATTAGGAAGTATCGTATTGTCTATAGGTATAGTCTGGTTACTTGGAAATGCAACAATATATGAATACCCATCTACATAATCACCTGAACCTCCTGACCCAGCTCTAAGAATTGCATAGTTAAAACAAGAGTTTGCGAGATCTCCATCCGCAGCACCATCACCATCATCCAGCCTTTGAACTATTTGATTTACTAAATCATCCGTACCATCCAAATGAGCTGAAAAGAATACGCCATCATTAGTAATATCTTGAGTCAGAATTTCCCAATCCATACTTTCAGAATCATCACTAACAATAAGAATATTTGGTGCAACTGCAGGGGTAAGCTCAAGCGGCACATCTGAAATATCTAATGGCCCAGCATAAACTGTTGTATTGAAAATTATTAAGGCCCATATAGCTACAAGGCTAATTGTTTGATTAATACCATCCATAAATGTCATAACAACAACAGTTACCAGTCTGCGCCGTACACAGATTGCAAAATCACTTCAGTATTATCATTCCCACCTGTTCCTCTGGCCGTTACGCGGAATAACTGAATAGTCTTCCCAGCTTCTCCTTCGCCATAACCCTGCACTAATAATTGTGGAGCAACTTGTGTTTCGGAAATATACTGGATCACATAACGTGGCTCTGTGGTTACATTGCCAGGTTTTGTATATCCGTCACTAGCAGCGTAGGAGCGTGAATCATTTACAACCCAGCTTATGTTTTGCCACAACTCTGGATCTGTATTGTCATACAACCCATCGCTACCATCGTTATCAAAATCAACTAAGTTAAGACTTTCTACATCTAATGCGGTTTCACCAGCTCCTAACGCAGCTTCCGCAGCTTGAAGCGCTACCAATGTGTCACGTGTATTACCTGCCATGCGCTCCTCAAGTGTTGAACTTTGCATACTGGTAACTGCAATCAACGACATGACCAGCAACATCATTAAGCCAACAAATAATACAGCACCTTTTTGATTCAAAACATTAGATTTCATAATTAGTTTATAACGCGATTGCGTAAGTTAATCGTAGTGTTTACAACATAGCGTAATCTCCTATCTCCACCATGTGCTGGAGCAGAAGAATTCGAAATTAAAGTGCCTGCAACATTATAAGTAGTGGTATCTGCTTGGGTTACCACTTCTTCTCCCGTAGACATTAACAAACCCAAACGAACAGAAACCACATCTGGCCATTCTGTTGCAGCAATCGTCGCCGCAGTTTCAAAACGATCCGCAATTTGGTCATTATCTACATCTAACCCATAAAGAATTTGCATGGACTCAACGCCTTCAACCAATTCTTCTTCCCACATAACCGCAGTTTCAACACCACTAACCGTTTTTGCCTGTAGATAGCGTTTCTTTAAAGAATTAATTGTAGGGTTTTGTGCACTGGGCGCTATAAAATAAATTACCGGCTCAAAAGGCGTTATTTGCGCATCATCACCATATGAACCGATTGCAGTTGTTGTGTTGCCAGGAGCAATCCCGGTGTTGTTGACAAAACTTATCGTGCCATCTGTAGTGCTATCCCCAGCGTTGCTATTTTGAATTTGAAATATCGAAGCTTGCCTAGGATCACACGCAATGGCGATTTCCCCTTGCTTAAACTCATTAGAGGGAAATGAGCCTTGAACCCTAAACGTGCTAGTACTGTCATCTAGCAATCCAACACTAATGGAATACAAGCCGCCTTTTAAAATTGCTATAGCATCGGTACCTGTAACCACATCACTGCTTATTTCTGTGGGAAAGGTACTTGTCCCTCCCTCATAACCGCGAATCCCATAATTAAAAAAATCTAAAAACCATGTCGAAGTGCCATTAGTGATGGCGTTATTCGCTGTAGGTGGGAAACGACACGGTAAATAGCCGGCCATTCTAATATCACGTGCAATAAACTCTAAGCTATAGCGCAAACTTTCTTGGATACGCGATAGATTGTCTGTCATCTGATATGTTTGCTTACTGCTGATATACATTGCCATCACACCACTCACCAAAAATAAACCCAGTAACAGCGCGATCATCAACTCGATAATCGAAAACCCTTTTTGCTTTTTTAGATATCTCATAACTCAGCCATGATCATAATGGAATCAGGAGGAGCGCTGCCATTTGCCCACTGCACCGTAACTGCTACAGTATCTCCATTACGCACTACTCTACCGTCACCATTTGGTAATACCGGGTTTAAATTTAATGGTGTAACGCAGATAGAATTATTTTCATATGAACCAAGCGAGCATTTCCATTGTGTAAGCTCAAAAACTGCAAGCTGCGCTGGCGTACATGTTGCAGTAGTGGTTTGGCAATTCGTAATACTTCCGGGAATACTTGAATATGCGCTGTCGTAATCGCCGTTATTAAAACCAACGGGATTTGCGCGTACCTTATCAATTATGTCATTGGCAAAATAACTTGCTTGTGACTGAAAGTAAGCACTCTGACTACTTTTCAAACTAAATAGCTGCATTCCTGCCATACCAAGCAAACCTATAGATAAAACGGCAAGTGCAACTAGCACTTCCATTAATGTAAATCCTTTATTCTTATTCATATAGCTCAGCAAATCTTATGGCGCACATGTTGTTATGGGTGTATTTAAACTTTCTTCAGGAACCCCATTCGCATCCCGAGGCGCTAATCTTGTCCTCCCTCCTTGACTAATAAAAATTGCTCGAGCTTTGGAAAGTGTATTGTCTTTACATAAAACTATGCGGCCAGTTGGAGCTCCGCCATTTCCTCTATAATTAAATGTGCTCAAATCATTAGTACGCATGGTGTAGTTACTAGGCAAACCTTCATTAAAACGTATTAATTCTTCACCCGTATCTGAATAATCCCCATCTCCATTACTATCCAAAAAAATTATCCAGCCATTTTCATAACCTACGCCTCCACAACCACTTCCATCTATACTGTGGCAAACCGTTATATCTTGATTTCGGCGCACAGCCTCGCTGCGTGCTAAGTGCAATGAAGAAACTAGTTGATTGGTATAAGTGCTTAATTGATTTCGTTCGATTACTCGACTAAAACCAGGCACGCCCAGCGTTAGTACGACAGCTGCAACAGCAATCGTGATCATTAATTCAATTAATGTAAATGCAGATTCGTGTTTTTGCATCGCTTATTGGTTTCACCATGCGAACACACGACGAAGAGATAACAAGCCAACTCTACTAGCAGGCTATTCCATGTTTAAATTTCAGCGGTGCTGGTATTCAGCACTCATTCCTTCCTGATATACCCGCCGCGATTATTCGCGATCTCATATATTTCTTCAGCACATCCGGTGCTTACTGCTTAGTGTATATCTATTGTATTAGGTTCTATAAGTAAATTCTTGTTCCAACAGGAAAGAATTTTACCAACTTCTATGTCCTTGCTGTACGGAGAGTTTTTTATCCTTATAGAGCATAAGGCTTAAGGTTAAAGCGCTGAGGATTTGAAATTACAAATAAAAAGCCCACGGTTTTGAGGCCGTGGGCTTAAAAAGCCTGCTTCCCTGTAGGCTAATACATAGATATTTTACTGGGTGGTATGCGGCTAATTAGTGACCGGTTTCACGCTATTAATACGGCCAGCTACCATGCGCCTAGGCGGGTATACCGACTGTCAAAATATGGATTTTTTGATATCTACAGAAGGATTTAACGCAACCCGTTGCAATGCAGCTTCTACATGATTACGTTTTTTATCGCCCAACAAACAAGTGATAATTTCTAGCGCAAAATCCATAGCTGTGCCAGGCCCACGAGAAGTTAGAATCTTGCCATCTATTTGTACTGCTGCAGCGGTGATTTCAAAAGCGTTATTTCCTAGAGCTTCTAATACCCCCGGATACGCAGTAGCTTTTTTATTGTTCAACAACCCTGCACTAGCTAAAACTTTTGGCGCTGCACAGATTGCAGCAATATAGTGATCCTTATCTACTGCATTTTTTAAAATTTTATGAATGCGCTCATCTGCATTTAAGTTATCCGCCCCTGGTAAGCCACCAGGTAGTACTATCATATCGAATTCTTCATCGATAACTTGATCGAGAGTAGTATCCGCAAGCAATCTTGTACCACGCGAGGCAACGATAGGTTTTTCATCTAAGCTAGCAGTGGTTACCTGCACTTCTGCACGGCGCAGCAGATCTATAATTGTGACAGCTTCTAATTCTTCACAGCCTTGGGCGAGAGGGACGAGTACTTTTGCCATTGTGATATCGCAGTATTAGCTAATTTTTTTGAAGCCGCAGTATTAATAAGTTCTCTTACTGTGACTAATTGTACATCTTGTGTACTTAATTTAGAAAGCTCCCGCTCAAGTACAGACAAGGTAATTTCATGCGGATGACCAATCGCTAATGCATAGCCTTGTTGTTTAGCGATTTTAATGAGTTGCTGTATTTGTTGTTTAACAAAAATTTTATCATGCGCAATGGAATCTAAGAACACATCACGCCGCACACTTGGAATGTGGTAGCTTTGAGCTGCATCTTCAGCAACAGTTTTGGCTGTGGTTTTACTATCAACAAAAAAAAGATTTTCATCTCGATTCGCAATCGTCTGCATTAGCCATTCCATGTGACTTGAATTGCTAGTTAGCAAACTCCCCATATGGTTATTAATACCTTGCGCATGCGGTATAGCATCAATACTAATATCGACAATGCGAGTAAATTCTTGCTTAGACATGTCTGACCTAAGTCCACCATGACCAAGAATTTCTGGCTTCGATGCCTGCATAGGTAAATGCAACATTACTTCTTTACCATTTTGATGCGCTAAGCTCGCTAATTTAATGGAGTGCGGCCTGGCAGGAAGAATAGAACAGGTAACTGGCAGGCTCGAATTAATAATACGCTTGCCCGCTTCAAAATTATTTCCGATATCATCTATGATAATTGCAATAACCGCTGGTTCAGCTGCAAAACAATGCAATGGGGCTACACTTAGTAGCCCCATAATAATGATTATTAATTTCTTAATATAGTACTGAAACACGTTTGCGTTAGATTTTTGCTTGTTGTGTACCAGACATAGATTTTAATACTTTAATCGCCTCATCCAACGCATAGTCAGTAGCATCATCCTTGGTTTTCTTAGGAACAGTAACTATAGATTTTGGTTCTCTTGCCTTTTTATTAGCCTCTTGGTTTTCATTTTCCAAATGACCTTCTAGATCAGATTCAGAAATAATACTGAGCGCAGAACTCTCCTCATTAGCGGCACCTTCAACTTTTAACAGAATGTCAGGAACGATGCCTTCACTCTGAATCGATCTACCTAAAGGCGTGTAGTACCTTGCGGTAGTTAATTTTAATGCTGTGCTGTCATTTAATGGCAAAATCGTTTGCACAGAACCTTTACCAAACGAAGTGGTTCCTAAAATGGTTGCACGTTCATGGTCTTGCATTGCACCTGCAACAATTTCAGAAGCTGATGCAGAGCCTTGGTTAATTAACACAACTAAGGGTGCACCTTTTAACGAGTCACCCGTACTTGCTGAATATTTCAATTCAGAGTCTTCCACACGCCCTTCTGTATAAACAATTAGCTTATTATCTTTTAGGAATACATCAGAAACACCCACGGCTCCGGTTAACACGCCGCCAGGATTATTACGTAAATCTAAAACTAAACCCTTAAGATCTCCTTCGTTTTTCTTTTTCAAACTCGCTAGTGCATCTAATAGCCCGCGAGTAGTTTTAGATTGAAAGTTTGAAATACGCACATAACCATAACCTGGTTCAAGCACCCTGTTTCTTACACTGCGAACTCGAATTACATCACGCGTTAAAGTTAGCTCTATTGGAGCATCTTCGCCTTCGCGCACAATAGTCAGCACGATGTCCGAACCTTTTTTGCCACGCATTAATTTAACTGCTTCTTCTAGGGTCAAACCTTTTACAGATTTATCATCTAATTTAATAATTAGATCGCCGGCTTCAACGCCTGCGCGATCAGCAGGGGTGTCATCAATAGGTGCAATGACTTTTACAAAGCCATTTCCCATGCCCACCTCAATCCCAAGCCCACCAAATTCTCCAGAGGTTCCAATTTGAAGTTCACGGAATTGTTCTTCATCTAAATAAGAAGAGTGCGGATCCAATCCTGCTAACATGCCGCGAATAGCATTTTTTAATAAATCGCTGTCGTCAACATCGGTTACGTAATCTTGTTTGATTCGCGCATATACATCTGTAAAAGTACGCAAGTCTTCTAGCGGTAAAGCTGATGCCATTTCTTTATCAGCCCACACATTGTGTGCCATCGCTAAAGTAAGCCCGATTACCACTCCCCAGATAATTCCGATGTTAAGGGGGTGCTTAAAATTCATTACCGCTCTCCTAGAATGTTCTGTTGTCACGTGTATGTCGCCCATTATGAAAGGAAAAAATAGATTCGCAACACATTAGATAGCTAAGTGTGACCAAACGTTCACGAAATTACCCTATATAAAACGCGAATCTACCCAATATATACATTATATAAGGGTTTATAAGATTGTACTCCCCGACCGTCGGCCATATATATGCCAATCAATGCCTTTTGAATTCGAGAAGAATACACTTACCCTGAGGCTGGCCTTCTGGATGCAGCTGTTTTAGCGCACCATTTTGCCGGATTGATCGGACTACCTTGCTTACGAATCTCAAAATATAGACCTGGAGCATTATTACCGCCGCTGTTGCCAACCATTGCAAGCTTTTCGCCCGCCTCAATCCATTCACCAACTTGTTTAAATAAACTCTGATTATGACCATAAAGACTCATATAACCATCGCC
>CAXMUG010000138.1:0-36355 GCA_964196535.1 uncultured Mycobacterium sp.
CGGTACGACTGGTCTTACCTTTACCTGGTACCACTACGGCTTCGATGGTTAATAATTCACCACCTACCTCAGTCCACGCAAGTCCTGTTACTTGACCGACTTGATCTTTTTCCTCGGCAGATCCATAACTGAAACGTTTCACACCTAAGTATTTTTCTAAACTTCTAGGCGTAATGGAAACCTTGGTGGTGTCTTTATCTTTGCCCTTGTTAAGTACAATTGACTTAACAACTTTACGGCAAATCTTTGATATTTCTCGCTCTAAATTACGTACCCCGGCTTCGCGCGTGTAATAACGAATGATGTCACGCACTGCGTTATCCGCAATATGGAATTCATCGTCTTTCAGCCCATTGGCTTTCATCACCTTAGGTACGAGATATTTAATCGCGATATTTTTCTTTTCGTCTTCGGTGTAACCCGGTAAACGAATCACTTCCATACGATCCAATAATGGTCCTGGAATATTCAATGTGTTGGCGGTCGCTACAAACATAACATCCGATAAGTCGTAGTCCACTTCTAAATAATGGTCACCAAATGTATGGTTCTGCTCAGGATCGAGCACTTCCAGCATTGCCGATGCGGGGTCGCCACGAAAATCCGCTGCCATCTTGTCAATTTCATCAAACAAAAATAGCGGGTTGCGTACTTCTACTTTGGATAAATTCTGAATAATTTTGCCTGGTAAAGAACCAATATAGGTTCTCCTATGACCACGAATCTCGGCCTCATCACGTACACCACCTAATGACATACGAGAGAACTTGCGATTAGTCGCACGTGCAATGGATTTACCGATTGAGGTTTTACCCACACCCGGAGGGCCTACTAAACATAAAATAGGGCCTTTAGATTTTTTCACTCTTTGTTGAACCGCTAAATATTCAAGGATGCGTTCTTTGACTTTCTCTAAGCCAAAGTGATCTTCTTCTAGAATTTCTTCTGCAGCTGCAAGATCATTGCGCACCTTGGATTTTTTCTTCCATGGCACACCGACTAACCAGTCGATGTAGTTGCGCACCACTGTTGCCTCTGCTGACATCGGCGACATCATTTTTAATTTGTTTAATTCAGAATCCGCTTTTTCTTTGGCTTCTTTCGACATGCCCGCTTTTTCAATTTTATCCGCAAGCTCATCAACCTCATCAGGTACATTTTCAATCTCACCTAATTCTTTTTGAATGGCTTTCATTTGCTCATTCAAGTAGTACTCGCGTTGAGATTTTTCCATCTGTTGTTTAACACGTCCGCGAATACGCTTTTCAATCTGCAATACGTCTAATTCACCTTCAATCAAAGTAATCAGGTGTTCTAAACGCAGTTGTACGGTTCTTATCTCTAATACGTGTTGCTTTTCATCAAGCTTTAGCGACATGTGCGCAGCAATGGTGTCAGCCAGCCGTGATGGCTCATCTATACCCGCCAAAGAAGTTAATACTTCAGGTGGTACTTTTTTGTTTAGCTTTACATATTGCTCAAATAGAGTAGTTACTGAACGCGCTAATACTTCTAGTTCTTTTTCATCATCTGTTGCATCACTTTCAAGCAACGCAATTTGTGCACTGAAAAATTCATCGCCTTCTGAATAATTAATAACTTCTGCACGTTCCACACCTTCAACCAGTACTTTAATCGTTCCATCTGGAAGCTTGAGTAATTGCAAAATAGTAGAGAGTGTTCCAATTTGATGAATCTCATCTATTTGAGGATCATCAACTTCTGCGCTCTTTTGTGCGACTAACAAAATTTGTTTGTTATCTGACATCGCCGCATCCAGCGCTTGGATAGACTTTTCTCGCCCTACAAATAAAGGAATGACCATGTGCGGATACACCACTACATCGCGCAGCGGTAATACCGGTACCGTCTGACTTAAATCGTCATCTAAATCGTCTGATACATCCGTTGAACTAGAATCTTCACTCATATGTTTTATATACCGTCGGTTAAATCTGTTTAATTAGCTTGAGGCGAATTGGTTGCTTAAATCAATTAGTTTTGTCGTTAAGAATTTATAGCTATGAGACAAAATATGGGGATTTTTGTAGAGAATTCAAGACCAGCACGACTGACTGCGCACATATATGAGCTAAATAGAGTTATATTGCCCATCAATTAACCAGTTAGTCGTCAGAGGCAGCCTTTTCGTACTCGGTGCCTTCATAAATTAGATAAGGCTCAGAGTCACCGGTGATCACGCCTTCATCCACCACCACTTTACTGATGCTGTCTTGAGAAGGTAGCTCATACATGGTGTCTAGCAATACATTTTCTAGAATAGTACGCAAACCTCTAGCACCGGTTTTACGGTCCATGGCTTTACGTGCAACAGCATACAGTGCATTTTCTCTAAACTCGATATCAACGCCTTCCATTTCGAATAAGCGCTTATATTGTTTAGTGATTGCATTTTTAGGTTCGGTGAGAATCCGCACTAGCGCTTCTTCATTCAATTCTTCTAAGGTAGCTACCACCGGTAGACGACCCACGAATTCAGGAATCAGTCCGTAGCGAATTAAATCTTCAGGCTCAACATTATGCAAAATTTCGCCAATGTTTACCTTTTTCTCTTTGCTACGCAATTCTGCTGAAAAACCAATGCCACCTTTTTCAGTTCGATCACGTATCACTTTATCTAAACCGGCAAACGCGCCGCCGCAAACAAATAAAATATTACTAGTATCTACTTGCAAGAATTCTTGTTGTGGATGTTTTCTTCCACCCTGTGGAGGTACTGATGCAATTGTGCCTTCAATAAGCTTTAGCAACGCTTGTTGCACACCTTCACCCGAAACATCTCTAGTGATGGATGGGTTATCCGACTTGCGAGAAATTTTATCGATTTCATCTATATAGACGATACCGGTTTGCGCCTTATCTACGTCATAATCACATTTTTGCAATAACTTTTGAATAATGTTTTCAACATCTTCACCCACATAACCCGCTTCAGTAAGCGTTGTGGCATCTGCAATAGTGAATGGCACATTTAATAAACGCGCTAATGTTTCTGCGAGTAACGTTTTACCCGAACCAGTAGGACCTACTAAAAGAATATTACTCTTAGCTAATTCAACAGCGCTCTTACTATTACTAGCATCCATTGCATCTAAACGTTTGTAGTGATTGTAGACCGCGACCGATAACACTTTTTTAGCGCGATCTTGACCGATTACGTATTCATCTAGAATCGCATTGATTTCAACTGGCTTAGGAAGTTTAGCGGAACCGGCTGGCGCCTGATCCTGCATTTCCTCGCTAATAATGTCGTTACATAGCTCGACACACTCATCGCATATAAATACTGACGGGCCTGCAATTAACTTGCGAACTTCATGTTGGCTTTTACCGCAGAAAGAGCAATACAACAGCTTGCCACTTTCTTGATCCTTGGTTGTATTGTCGTCACTCATTTAAGATTTACCGCACACCTTCTTATAAATTAAGATGCTGATATTTGAATTAAGTTCTATGTGGAAAACCATTATCCGTCAAGGATAACTCGCTCTAGTTGATTCAACTATACGCTTATTTGAAGCGTTGTGTAGTGGAGTGAGAGTCCACTTTTTGAGCAAATTTTGAGCATTTTTACAACCTATTGATTCCGAGTTGATTCTTAGTGAGCTAAGCTCCTGATTTTTGTGCTGGAATTTTGGCGACAGCCTTTTTAGCTCTCTGGATTTTGTGCGCGCTTATCCAATACCTCATCAATTAACCCATATTCTTTTGCGGTTGTACTGTCCATAAAATTATCACGATCCGTATCTTCACCAATGCGTTCTACTGATTGGCCGGTATGTTTCGCTAAAATAGCGTTTAGCTCTTCACGAATTTTTAAAATTTCACGCGCATGAATATCAATGTCTGCTGCTTGACCTTGAAAGCCACCAAGAGGTTGATGAATCATCATTCTTGAATGTGGTAGTGCATAACGTTTATCTGCTGCACCACCCGCCAATAATAACGCACCCATACTTGCAGCTTGACCGATACACAAGGTACTAATGTCTGGGTTAATAAATTGCATCGTGTCGTAAATAGCCATACCTGCAGTTACTGATCCACCCGGTGAATTAATGTATACCGATATATCTTTATCAGGGTTTTCTGATTCTAAAAATAATAATTGTGCAACCACAAGGTTTGCCATTTGATCTTCAATCGGACCGACAATAAATATCACTCGCTCTTTTAATAAACGCGAATAAATATCATATGCTCGCTCTCCGCGTGCAGACTGTTCCACTACCATTGGAACAAGACCTAAAGCTTGTGTATGTTGCGCACCATTTTGTGAATCTGGGTAAGCCATATATATTTCCTACTATTAATTAAGCTAAACACTTAAGTTTGATTGTTCATAAACTCATCAAAGCTGAATTTTTTAGACTTCTTCTTAGCCTCGCCAAGCACATAGTCTACCACTTGCTCTTCCATAACCATCATTTCCACATTCGCCATCGCATCGCGGTTGTTGCGGTAGTATTGAATCACCTCTTCAGGCTTTCCATAGCCAGCAGAGATTACTTGAAGTTGCTCAGCGACCTTCTCTTGATCGAGTTTAATTTCTTTTATCTGCACTATTTCACTAATGATCAAGCCTAGCGATATTCTTCTTTTAGCTTCTTCTTCAAACAAATTGTCTGGCAGCGCATCATCAGGCAGCTTAGAGTTATCTGGCATTTGCATTTTCGACATCGTCTGTTCACGCAATGCTTGGATCTCTTGATTTACTAATGCATTTGGCATGTCTACATTAATTTCTTCAAACAAGCACTCCATAACATTATTCTTTTCAAACACCTTTTTACGTTGCCCTAATTCATGCGCCATATTATCGCTTAACTGCTTGCGAAAAGCTTCTGCTGTACCTTCCTGAATACCAAATTCTTTAATCAACTCTTCATTAAGCTCTGGTAATTCACCCTCTTCAATTTTTAAAACCTCGATTTCAAAAGTTGCAACCTTCTCTGCAAGGTCTTGTTGCATATAATCTTTTGGAAAAGTTACCTCGAATGACTTTTTATCGCCTTTTACAACACCTGTTAGCTGAGTCTCAAAATCTGGTAACAAATTATTTGAGCCAATTACAGTTGGAAAATTTTCTTGGCTACCGCCTTGAAATACTTCGCCATCGATTTTACCAACAAAATTCATCGTTACTTGATCATCTTGCTTAGCTTTGCGATCAACTTCAGTCCAGTTCGTCTTTTGTTTAATAAGTTTTTCCACAATATCGTCAATGTCACTTTCTGCAACTTCTACATCAGCTACTTCTATTTCAAACTTACTGGCGTCGGCCAATTCAACCTCAGGATATACTTCAAAGGTTGCGATATATTTTAAATCTTGACTGGCTTCCATGTTTACCGGCTCAATACTTGGAGCGCCCGCGGGACGAAGTTTTTCTTGGATCACCGCTTCTTGATAACTTGTTTGCATGGTTTCAGCAATTACTTCTTGAGATATTTTCTTACCGTACTGCTGTCGAACTACCCGCAAAGGAACTTTACCCGGACGAAAGCCAGACATTTTCACCTGTGTGCTTAGATTTTTTAATTTTGCTTCGATAGCAGATATTACTTTTTCAGCCGGTACTTCTACCGTCATTTTGCGTTCTAAGCCTTCTGTTGTTTCTAGAGATACTTGCATGGGGTTCTATTCTATTTAGATTATTTTGGTTAAATTAATTTAGTTTCGATGATTATCAAATTTGCAGGGTTTTTCTTACTCCCGCAGTCTTGGTCGTGAAAACTAGACCAAGCTCTTGTTAGCTACCCGATTAGTACAGTTCTAAACCACTACTCCTCACTTGTTTCGGTTTTCGTGCCTAACTATGGTGCGAAAGGGGAGACTCGAACTCCCACGGGTTGCCCCACTGGTACCTAAAACCAGCGCGTCTACCAATTCCGCCACTCTCGCAATATTTACCAGGCAGGAGACCCATACTTATGAGTCATGCAGAATTATAACCGAATTTAATTATCAGAAATGTGGCTATAGCCATTTATTCTGAAGATATATTAAACTTATAATCCCCCTATGCCCGCACTTTTAATCTTTATTGCCTATTTTGCAATAGCACTTTTGAGCGGGGCTGCGATTTCTTATCCCCTTCATGCCTTTTTGGCTAATTGGTTTGAGCTAGATTTTGAGCGTGTAGCCAGCCGCAGCGTTTTAATTGTGGCAATCATTTTATTTATAGCACTGTATAGAAAACTCGGCTTTGAATCATGGCGAGATATTGGCTATAGCTCGGATAAGAAACAGTTTTTCAAAGATTTAGCTAAAGGCATCGGCTTTGGCATTTTAATTATGTCGCCCGTCATAGTGGGTTTATTGATCACCCAAAATCGTGTCATCGATATGGGCTGGGAAGTATCACCGCTGAATATACTCAAACTAGTCATCACTGCTTTAATTGCCGGTTTGATTATTGCCGTATTAGAGGAAACCCTTTTTCGGGGAGCAATGCTAGGAGCAATCAAAAAACACAGCTCTGCTATCTTTGCTGTTGTCGTCACCAGTTTGTTTTATGCATTAGTGCATTTTATTCAGCCCGATATTGAACTGGATTCGGAAACGTTGAATTGGACTAGCGGTTTTGTGATATTAAAAAATGCACTGTCGGGTTTGGCAAATATCCCCCTGATTATTGATTCGCTTATCGCCTTGTTTTTGGCCGGCGCGCTACTTGCGATTGTGAGAATACGTACCAATCGTATTGCACTTTGCATCGGCATCCATGCTGGCTGGGTAATCACTATCAAAATTTTCAAACGAGTTACCGATACGAACGTGCACTCAGACTATGCTTTTTTAACTGGAAGTTATGACAAGGTGCTTGGCTATCTGGCAACAGTGTGTATTGCAATTTTTATAGCCTTGCTACTAAATATAAAAATACACAAAGCGCAACACTAATATAATTTTCTTGGTTAGTGTTTGACAGGAATGACTCGTTTCCAACCTATTAAATAGCTATCTAATAACCAGATGCGATTTTCAGACTCGGTATAAGCAATTTCTCGCGCATATTCAGCCTGCCATTTTGTATTCGTATAATTCTGTTCTGCAACTTGAATTTTGTGTAGCTTTACATCGACCGCAATCACTACAGCAACATGCCCTGTACCAAGATAGTCTTTACCATAAATTAACAAATCGCCTCTTTGTGGCAATACAGAAGCACCATTTACGAAAGATTCAAAATTTAAAACTTGATTGCTAAGCGGATTATTAACTTGCTGCATCCCCCAAATATCAGCAGCAATATCTACATCACCAAAAACAACACTCTGTTCGCTCAACAGCCACCTTCTTGCATACTCAACACACTGCCACTTTATACCTGTGTATATATCGTCCCGATGATTAGGCTCAAAAATGACACAATTTGAATTGCAGTTAGAATATGCAGGCACACCCTCTGGTGATTTACCTATCACACTCCCATAGCTGGATTTGCAGTCTGTGCTACATGGTTGTGGAATTTTGTTAGCGCTGCCCAATAGCCGATCTGCAAATACATCAGTATTCACAAGCAAACCGAGAAGCATGCCGATAGCAACCCTGCTATACATCCACTTACACTGTATTTTCATGCTAGATAAACACTTTTTTAAGATGATTCATTATCGACCCATAGGGTTTCCGTGTAATTATAAGTGATCGCCACAGTGATTAGTCTAGGTAATTAGCCCGGGTTATTCGAACTAGCATTCCGGCATCCATAAATGGCTAGCCAAAATTATTGGTCAATTATGAGCAAAATGATTAGATTTTTGTTATAAACCGTTTCTTGATAACCCAATTTATGTATATGGAGTAAGCATGGGCCTTAAAGTGAACTGTTCCGATTTGGCGGCTATTTTTGGTGTCAGCCAAACTAAAATTGATGCCTGGGCCGATCAGGGATTACCTTTTTCTATTAAACCGAAAAAAAACATTACACAGCCAACAACTTCAAAAGATTATATTTTTGACACCACGGAAGTAATCGAATGGTGCATCAAAAATAAAATTTCCCTGTAATCGTTCAATTAAATAATCACCATGCCTTCTGGTGGTTTCGCGCATATATGAACTTATACATGCATAGTAAGATTGCAATTTAGCAAATACAAATAGCAACAATTACATATACTTAGAGTGTGAATGCATGACTAATTAGGTGGGGTGAGCGATGGGGATTGAACCCACGACCACAGGAATCACAATCCTGCGCTCTACCAACTGAGCTACGCTCACCATAACGAGAAAGCAGATATTAGCGTATTTCTGGACAGATTGACTATGTTACTTATTAGAGGGTGGGAATCTCTTCGCGACCATTTATTTGCGTGTACTACCTACACGAAAAGGTGGTGCGCCCGACAGGATTCGAACCTGTGACCTTCGGCTTAGAAAAACGGGAAATACACGCTACATTATATGTAGAGGGCTTATTAAATTAGCCTGCTAGGTCCGACCTGTACTGATTAGTTTGATACGGTTCAGCAGTGGGGTAATGCGGCAATTTCAGTTGCTCGTGGTCTACGAAGGGCCCCATCATTGGTAAATTGTCATATAACGAAAGATGATCAAGTTAAAGTAGCAGGCTTAAAAATTAAACCATTACAGGGGCTTTCGCGCGTAAATACCCAGCCGAAGCTTAATTTATTTCCTTAACGCACTAAATCAGGAATCACTCTATGGCTTAAATCGTTCAGAAACACTTTCTTGAAATAGAAGCACAAGCGCAACCATGTACAAAACCAATTGCAAGAAAAACAAAATTGCAAAAATAGGATTATGAGTTGCCTGCCCATATGCAGGTAAAATTGTTAATGGAATACTCACAGTTAAAATTACCACTAGCGCCCACCTTGCCCAATTTTTGCATTTACTTATTTGAATAATTAGAAAAATAGATATGCCATAGACAATTAATTTTGTAACAATTAAGGAAACCGGAGACCGCACATCAATGTGGCGAAAAATTGTAAATATGGTTCGAATTACACCTATTCCAACTACTAGGTAAAGCATCTTTGCAGCAAGAGCTACTTTATCTTCATTAGCTAAATATTCTTTGATGGACATTGAATTTTCCTTTTAAAAATTATTTTTTGTCAAAGTTTGTTGCTAAGGTCTAATTTCAATCGGGGTTCCTGGGTCTATCGCTAACCATAGTTGGTCCATATCTTTATTGTTCAATGCAATACATCCATCTGTCCAAGAGAACTGTTGAACAATGGGTGCGGCCCATTCCCAACCATTTAATTGCCCGTGAATCATAATGTCGCCACCTGGGCTAACTCCGAGACGTTTTGCATTCTCTCTGTCCTTTTTGCTTGGGTAAGAAATATGTATGGATTTATAGTAAGCACTATTTGCGTTTTTGTAATCAAGCACATATTTACCTTCTGGAGTTTTTTGGTCCCCCTGTGATTGCTTATGACCATTAGGGTCACCACCGAATGTAACGTTATAAGTTGCAAAGATATCGCCATTGTTGATTAAAAATAATCGATACTCACTTTTAATAACTAGAACCTTATCTGCTTTTTGCGAACTTGCTGCAAACGCAACGTTTAAAGAAAACAGTAATATTATAAATAAGTTTTTGAGCAATAATTTCATTAAAAATTAATTAGATTTTTCTTTTTCTTTATTAATTACTACTACAGGTGTACCAATTGGCGCCCACTCAAATAATGCTTTTGCATTATTATCAGTTAGGCCAACACAGCCCTGTGAGCCAACAGATTCCGTGAGGTATTTATGCAAATACGAACGAAGCGTTGCCATGTTAGTACCATGAATAGCCTTGCCGTCATCCGTAAAGAACATTGTATAGGGCATTTCTGAACCATATGTCTTGCTAGTGTATTTTTCGTGTTTACGAAACACTTGATAGGTTCCTGCCGTGGTTTCCTTTCCATCTTTTCCCGTAACAATATCAAAGCTATAAACTTCTTCGCCATTATCTGATGCGATGAGTACTTGTTTATCTATAAACACGCGAATTTCTTTTTTTGACGCAGCTTCACTACTCCACGCATTAGGCGTAATGACTAGTAAAGCACTTGCAAGGATTGAAAAGAAAAGAATACGGTTTGAAGTGCTAAATAGGTGCCTCATGATTGCTGCCCTTACTCTTGTTATCGGATTTGATCTAATTATTTATTCAAATCATACAAGAACCAGCTAATGCAAGGAAATTAAAATATCTTCTTATCTACATCCTCTTCGGCATGTAAGCTGAACGATATTAGTGCTCCAATCAGTAATATATATTTCATTACTTATGCCCCTTGTATTGACAAATATTTCCTTCCATATCCTTTATGATAATGAATATTACAATGCTGAATAGAAGATTTTACGTCGCTGAGGTGACTACGATTATTTCAAACATCATGAACAAGCTCCTTTTGTGTGACTAAAAAGTGCGACTAAAAGTCGGAGCTGTGACTGAAGTTGACTAGTTAATGATCTAAATATTGACAGATATCGTCGAACATTTAGTCTAAGTCCTTGATATATGGTGCGCCCGACAGGATTCGAACCTGTGACCCTCGGCTTAGAAGGCCGATGCTCTATCCAGCTGAGCTACGGGCGCTCACAGCAAGCAATTGTATCACTAGCCATCATCCCCAGTGAATGCCTAATATAATGGCGATATGGAATTAAGAAATTGGCTTAACTCACAAACTTGTTTCTGCGCGAGCTCTCTCAGCCTAGGATTGTTTAAACTAATAACTGGTTTTATTTCTTGCCATTAGAATACGCTGGAATCGTATGCTGATTTGCGAATAGCAATCAAACCCGATTGCTTTAATATTAGTCAAATCTAGGTTTGCGAGTTTAGTCGATGGAAATTTATAAGCATAAAGTTTTGGCTCAACATCCCTTAAGTAACTAAGTGACGCCCCTAACAAAAGCAATAATAAAATAATTGGTAATGCCAAAACAGACAACAAAATCAAACCACCTACTAGAGATAACTTGATCACGCCCAATGCCGCATAGAATGTCCAATTCATTTTCGCTACCTTCCCTGTACGATCATGATGAGTATTATTATTGTGACCCTACAGCTATCGAAAGCTTTGACTGAATTCAAATAAGCAGCTTAATTACCGAATATACTTAACAAAAATAGCAATAAACATGTAACTTTTATTAGCTCATACAGCTTATTAACAAATTTAATATCGTAAGTATAATGAACCAGAACTTACCGAAATAGCGTGCCCCTCAACATGCCAAAACTTTTAATCCCTCTTCTTAAACTACTATCATTTCTACCGCTTTGGTTGCTACATAGCTTATCTTGGCTATGTTATCTACTGCTTTTCCATGCATTTAAAGTACGCAGAAAACTCGCACTGAAAAATATTACAGCTTCATTTCCAGAATATTCAGAAGCTGAATGTCTTGAACTAGCCAAGAATCATTACAAAAGCACCTGCATGGTAATTGCAGAAACCATCAAGTCCTTAAGTATTAGCAAACATGATATTAAAAACCGCGTTATATTTAAAAATTTGAGTGCACTAGAAGATTATCTAGATAACGACCAATCTGTCATCATAGTTACCGCGCACCATTGTAATTTTGAATGGGCGTTGTCAGCATGCGCACTACATCTAAAATACCCAGTTGATGCGGTATATAGAAGGCAGCGTTCGGATTGGTTGGAAAAAATATTTTATAAATTAAGAACCCGCTTTGGTGTAATACCCCTACCTATGGAAACCTTTGTAGCTGAATCTGTTAAGCGCTCCAAAATAACACGCGTGCTTGTTATGGCAGCAGATCAATCACCAAAAAGAGATGATAAACCTTACTGGCAACATTTTTTAAATCGCGAAACCGCTTTTCATACCGGTACAGAAAAAATTGCTAGAGCCTTTAAATACCCAATCGTATTCATGTCACTAAAAAGAACACGCAAAGGCTATTATCAAGCGACTTTGAAATTACTTGCAGAACCGCCTTTCGCTGAAGACCCAAATCAAATTATGCGTTTATATATTTCTGAACTTGAAGCACAAATTCTCGAAAATCCAAGAGATTGGTTATGGACATATCGCAGATGGAAACTCAAAAAGCCACTTGCAACTAGTTAAATTTTCAATAATAAAACAACATAAAGAATATCTTTGCGAAAACTCATTTTAAAATGCTTTGCAGTAATACCATTGCCTATATTATATAGCTTATCGTGGCCACTCTATATTCTGCTTTTCTACATTGTCAGATTTAGACGTAATATTGCTGAAGAAAATATCCATAACTCATTTCCCAATCACAGTTCTTCTGAGAAAGACGCTCTATTGAAATCACATTACCAAAATTTTTGTGAAACTTTATTAGAAGTCATAAAAAGCATTAATATGAAGCCAGAACAATTACTAAACCATGTCATATTTGAAAATACAGAAGAAATTGTGCATTACTTACAGCAAGGGCAAACAGTTTTATTATCCATGGCCCATCAATGCAATCAAGAATGGGCAATGTTGGCAGTTAGTCAAAAACTTAATTACCCAATAGATGGCATATACAAGCCGCTGCATATGAAATGGTTAAATGAACTAGCACTAGAGTCTAGCACCAGATTTAATGTCACATTAACACCAGCAAAAACTTGTATTACTGAGCTAATTAAACGATCAAAACAAACGCGTATTATTGCCATTGCACCGGACCAAGCCCCTAGACGCAGAGATGACGCTTATTGGACGACGTTTATGCAACAAGAGACCCCGTTTTATTTAGGCTTAGAAAAAATTGCAACGCTATTTAAATACCCAGTTTTCTTTATGCGCTTAGAGCGCGTAGCGCGCGGAAAATATCAAGCAAACTTCGAACTGCTCTGCACTCCACCATATGAAAAAGGTAAAAATCTAGTTTCAAGAGAATATGTCCACGCAGTAGAAAAACAAATACTTGCCCAACCCCAAGATTGGTTATGGATTCACAAAAGATGGAAAAAGAAGAAGTCTTTATACGACTAAAGGCTCTTTACTTTGAAGATAAATCGCAAGCTCTGCGATAGTCGGATGATCAACCAAGTCGGTGATTTCAATTTTTCCTGGAAATAACTCATCTAGGCCGGAATGTATCTCTACCAGAGAAAGCGAACTTGCACCAAGCTCTAACAAACTATCATGAATACCAAATGCTTTCTCCGGCAGCGCTTCCAGACATATTTTCTTTATTGCATTAACGACGTCATC
Source organism: uncultured Mycobacterium sp. (assembly GCA_964196535.1). Taxonomy (GTDB): domain Bacteria; phylum Pseudomonadota; class Gammaproteobacteria; order UBA4575; family UBA4575; genus JABDMD01. The sequence goes on from CAXMUG010000138.1 coordinate 13,236, forward strand.
ATTATTTGACTCATCTGCTAGCGCACTCGTATTTCTTGCTGGCACTAGCTCTTCCAGCACATCATTAAAATCACCATTTAGAAACATATTCGCTAACGCCGAACGCTGCACTTTACCACTGGTGGTTTTAGGTACTTTTCTAATAGGCAGTACATGATGAACTTCGATACCGTATTGCTCATTTACTTTTGTTTTAATCAACGAGCTAATTGCCTGGAATTCATCTAACTTACCTTTATGCAACACAAAAACCAACACTTGTTCAAGATCATTTTTATCAGATGAAACACCGCTTACTACTACTTTGCCTAATTCAAGCTCCTGCTCAAAACCTTCTATTTGTTGCAAGGTCTCTTCTATATCGTATGGATAATAATTTTGCCCATTTACAAAAATAATTTCTTTATAGCGACCAGTAATAAACAGGCCTTGCTCCGACAAGAACCCAAGATCACCCGTGTTGACCCAGCCATCTGCAAAAAATATCGTGCCATCATCGCCAATAATTTCTTCAGTAACATTTTGACCTGAGATATGAATATGCCCCACCACACCATCAGGTAAAGCCTCACCATCTTTGCTACTAATCCTTACTTTGCAATGAGGTATTTGTGCCCCAACCCCAACAAGAGTTGAAGTTATATCTGATTGCTCACATCTTTCTGCTGTGGCACCAATCGTGAGCGACTCTCGTTTTAAATGAACAACGTTTAAGTCTGCAGTTACGGGTGAGAAACTTACCGCTAAACTTGCTTCGGCTAAACCATAAACAGGGAACATACTTTTTTTAGGTAAGCCGTACTGCGCTAATTCATTATTAAACTGTTCACATAAAGCCACTGATATCGGCTCTGCCCCATTAAAAATTAATCGTATATGCGACAAATCAATATCTAATATTTTTTTATTTTCTTTGGCTTTACGACCATATGCATTTAAAAAGTGCTTATAGCCAAAATTTGGTGAGCATAAAACATTAGCCTTCTTCTCGCTAGCAGCAGTCATCCAATAAAGTGGCCGACGTATAAATAAATCAGTGCGCATGATGTAGTGATTGAGATTACAAACTATAGGCATTAAATGAAATCCTATTAATCCCATATCATGAGTAAGCGGCATCCAACTTAAGCATGTATCATTCGTTGTGAACGCTGCAGCCCGATGAATACCATCGATGTTAGCCATTAAATTGCGATGCTTTAATACAACCCCTTTTGGACTACCGGTTGACCCTGAAGAAAATTGAATAAACGAAATGTCCTCTGGCGACACTTCAGCTATACGGCCTTGCTCAGAAACATCAACCACATCATCTGTTAGGAGCACATTTTCTGCTAATGCCTTATATGTTGAAACTTCATTGGTATTGACTGTGTTAGTTTGTAATTTAAGCAGTGTTTTTCGATCAGTATATAAGTAAGCCCTATTTAATTTTTTAAGGGTTAATTGCTTATATACATTAAATATTTTTTGACGATGCTGATCACTTATACCAATCGCTAAAGGCACAGGTATGATGCCGCCATATTGGCAGGCCCAAAATACATCAACCATTTTCTCATTATCGTTTAAATTCAGTATGAGATAGTCGCCTTGCTGCATGCCTTTTTGTTGCAACACATGCAATAAACCTAAGGCGCGTTGATACAAAGTCGCAAAGGTTAAAATTTTTTCCTGCCCTTGGCCCTCGATGTAACCAATAAAACGTTCATCGCTTTGATTATGTTCGAGCGCTTCGACTAGAGTTTGAAATTGCATAATTTATTGCTAATAATATATTTAAAAGTAGAGAAGATTTTTTAGTGGCGCTCACTAACATGCATGAAAAAATCTTTTTCTGGGCGAAGATTGATTGTGGTCTCTAAACGTATAGGCTTTTCATCAATATATTTTAATTTAAGAAACCTACAAACATATGCGATATGTATTTTCATTTCAATTACGCCAAACGTTTCTCCAATACAACGCCTTTGCCCCATCGAAAAAGGAACATAGGTATAAGGTGTTTTATTTTTTCTTCAGACATGATTTAGTTAGGCCTATTATTTGTAGTCATCTAATGATAACTCCAAAATATACCCAGCAGATGCGCTAGTTAGCGCATGTCTCTAATTTTCTTAGAGATTCTTAAAGTATGATTTTAAATGAGCGAAGAGTTTGGCACCAAGATATTTTACTGAACTTGCCGCCTTATAAGTCTTTAATTTCATTATCAAATTGGTCGGGACACGAGGATTCGAACCTCGGACCCCCTGCTCCCAAAGCAGGTGCGCTACCAGGCTGCGCTATGCCCCGACTATTGATATGGCCTAAGTGCGAACTGGCCTTACCGATTGCGGATCATACGTGTTAGTGATTAATCAGGTCAATGCCACTAAAGCAATGTCCATCCACTAAACACACCTATATCGGATTTATTGCTATTTTATAGATCCAGGAGATCGTTCTGCAGTGAACTATTGACTGGTTTTCCAGACAAATATATGGAATTATCCACACTCACAAACGTACCGGAGGCGAAATGGATACACTGCGTAAGCAAATATTTCTAATAGTATTCATACTTTTATTCACAATCACATCTAACATTCAGGCAGAAACAACAATGGTAAAAATGGATACTAATCAAGGAACAATCATGCTCGAACTCGACGCAGATAACGCTCCTAACACTGTGGCAAATTTCCTAACCTATGCGAAAGAAGGCTTTTTTGATGGCACAATTTTTCACCGTGTGATCTCAAATTTCATGATTCAAGGCGGCGGCTTCACTGAGGACATGAACCAAAAAACTGTCCACGATCCAATTAAAAACGAAGCCAATAATAGCCTAAAAAACGATAATGGCACGATTGCCATGGCTCGCACCGGCGACCCGCACTCGGCCACTGCACAATTCTTCATCAATGTTAAAGATAATGACTCCTTAAACTTCAGCAGTGAAACTGCTCAAGGCTGGGGTTATGCTGTATTTGGAAAAGTTACTGAAGGCATGGACATTGTAGAAAAAATTAAAGCCGCAGAAACTACTACAAATGGCCCCTATCAAGACGTACCAGTAGAACCTATCGTTATCGAAAAAGTAACCATTGTTGAGTAAACCTATCTTTACGCAAGCAACGGAGTAATGCCTCAAACTCTTTTTGTTTCTGACTTACACCTCGATCAAAAAAGGCCGCATATCATTGCGGCCTTTTGTCGTTTTCTACATGAATGTTCCTCTGCAGACGCTCTATATATATTAGGCGATCTATTTGAATGCTGGATTGGTGACGATGATCCAGCGATAGGTCTTGAGCCTGCAATCAACGCTATTCGTGAACTCAGTAATTCTGGTGTTCCTGTGTATTTTATTCACGGTAATCGAGATTTTTTAATTGGCAAACGATTTGCTAAACAAACACAGTGCAAAATATTGGCAGAAGAAACCGTTTTAGATCTATACGGCACCCCTACCCTCATTATGCATGGCGACACACTTTGCACTGACGACATCGCGTATCAAAAATATCGCGCCAAAGCTCGCAACCCTTGGATACAAAAACCATTATTGATGTTAAGCGTTCAACGGCGTTTAAAAATCGCAGAAGGTTTACGCAACAAAAGCAAATCAGCCACTCAAAAGAAACCTGAATACATTATGGATGTAAATCAACTCACCGTTGAACAAGTTATGCAGAAACATAATGTAAATCACCTAATTCACGGCCACACCCACCGTCCTGCAGAACATGAATTCAATTTGGGCGGTAATTCCTACAGAAGAATTGTACTTGGAGACTGGTATGAACATGGCAGCGTTCTACGCTGCACACCTGAAACGATTAAACTGGAAACGATCGACACTTAAATGTCCGCTTATGGCCGAAAGCAGTTATTTTAATTCTTCATCGTCATAAGCCATCCTATTACCAAGCTGGATACGCCGATTACACCTGCTAGCGGTTGCTCAAGAACCCAAAATATTACTTTTTTCATTGCTTCCCATTCCAGACCTAATATTCCTTCAAAACGGATGCCTACATATTGCAATGGTTTATATAAAGGTAGCGGTAACCACTCTCCATTTTTATACCAGTGGTAAATTTGATAGCCAAGAATGCTTATTGTGATTAACAGCCCACAACCAATTACAGCAAAGCCCCAATCACTTAGTTTTTTCGTTTTAGAATCATCTTCCATAAGACTGTATTAAAAATAATTTCTTGCTTTTATAAATTTAAGTTTTACGCAAAGCGATCTACTTTTATATTCACTTTTGCTCGTCAATAGTTATTTGGAAATTGAGATGTATTAATGACTTGATTTTTTCTCATAAAAATTAATTTCATTCGCCAAGTTGCCCATTTCTGTAAAAATATGGTGCGCACCAGAATGAATTAGCTTTTGTTTTTTTATTAAATTCGCAAACCCAAATACTGTCATCCCTGCAGCAACACCACCTTCAACACCAAACGGACTATCCTCTATTACTAAGCACCGATCAGGATTAAAACAATTCATGCTCTCTGCCGCATATAAAAAAACATCCGGATGTGGCTTTCCATTAGCTACATCTAATGAACTAAATAGCTTTCCTTCAAAATGGGATAGTAAATTAGTTTTTCCTAGCGTGGTTTGCATTTTTTCATAAGAACCACCAGATGCTACACAGCATGGTATAGAAATATCTGCCAATGCTTTTTCAATTCCAGGTATTGCGGTAACTGACATTTGCAAAGCTTTGCTTATATCGTTTTGGTAGCGAGCCTCTAAACCAATAGGCGGTTCATGCCCTAGCATTTCTTCAATTATTGTTAGGCATCTTTTAGAAGATTGCCCCATAAAAGTTTTTAGCAGAACGTCCAAGCTAAGCGATAACCCACACTCCTCTTCTAGAACTTTAGAAAAAACTTCTGCAGTAATTTTCTCGCTATCCACAAGCACACCATCACAGTCAAATATGATCAGCTCGATACCATTCACTATTTAAACCCTATTATTAAAGAGTTAAATTTACATTACATATTAAATCAAAAACTGATTATAAGGCAGCTTAAAAGTCCGCTTTAGCATGCAAGCAGTTATTATATCAAATCTGTTTGCCTACATATTTTGCAGTGCTTGCAGTTCAGCATCACTAAATCCCGCCTTCCTTCGTGCTTCCAGCTCAAATGGTCCGCGCAATTCTCCAGACATGTATTCTTTTAATAAATCCTGGAATGTTTCCTCGGGCGATAGATTTTCTAAACTACATGCATAATTAAACCAACGACTGCCGATGGCTACATGGCCTATCTCCTGCTCAAATATAATTTTTAAAATCTCAACCGTTGCAGCATCGCCATGCCCTTGCAAGCGTTTAATCATTCTTGGCGTAACATCCAACCCTCGCGCCTCTAAAACGCGTGGCACCAACGCCATGCGAGCAATCACATTGTCTTGTGTTTTCAGCGCCATTTCCCATAACCCATTATGAGCATCAAAATCTCCATACTCACAACCCAATTCTTGCAAGCGTGCCCGCAGCATTGTGAAATGCTGCGCTTCTTCAAATGCTACTTGCATCCAATCCTTATAGTATTCCAATGGCATACCTTGGAAACGATACATCGCATCTAAAGCTAGGTTGATTGCATTAAATTCTATATGTGCAATCGCATGAATTAGTGCGCTCCGCCCCTCTTCCGTTGCTATATTACGACGCGACACTTCACGCGGTGAAACAAGTTTTGGTTGATTGGGTCTGCCTGGATTGGCAACAGAATTTATTTCGTTTGTTTTTGCAAGATCTAGATCTTCTTCATTAAAGCGAGCTTGCAATGCAAACACCGCCATACATTTTTGCTCTGGCTGTGCAAGCAATAAACACGCTAGAGTGTCTTGAAATACTGAAATCATGATTTCATTTCGAAGATGTTAGTCTTTGATTATAACTAAGGAGGAAACGAATAATTTCTCAAATAGATCGATGACATCTTCATTTTTCATGCGTACACATCCTATGGATGCAGCTTGACCAATTAAACCTTCTTCATCTGTACCATGTATATAAATATAACGTTCATAACTATCAACATTTTGACCTTGTGCATTTTTAGCTTTATTAATACCATTTTCTAGACCTGCCAACCAAAGTATTCTAGAAGTTATGCATTCTACTTCTGTACACACTGCTTCATGCTCGATAGATGCAAATGAATTAGTCCGCTCTCTAGATAAGAATATTTCAGCAATCTCTGCTTCTGCGCCTATTTTTTCTTTAACACAGTGAATGCCGATAGGCGTCTGATAAGACCCTTCTTGTTGACCTACCCCATGACGTGAAGTTGAGACTGGATAGCTACAAACAAATTTATTGTTTTCAAATAAATATAAAACTTGCTCCTTAATATTTACTATTGCAGCTGGGAAACCCGCATGCTGTGGATATTTTTCACAAGCTAGCTGCAATAAAGGCGACAACTTTTCAGTTGTTTTCGAGTCAGACATGTAACGTGGTCTTAGTTACTGTTATGTAAATCAATCCCCGCATACTCTTTTTCACGCTCTTCTTTAGAGTCATCATTGCGAGAATTTTCTAGGCTTTCAAAATAACCTTCTTCAACTCCAGTTATATAATCACCGTTAAATACCGAGGTATCAAATTTTTCTAAACGTAGATTGCCTTGTTGTACTGACCATATCAGGTCATCTAAATCTTGATAGATAAGCCCATCTGCTTGAATCTCTTTACAAATTCCATCGACATCTCGATTAAATGCTATCAATTCATTGCGAGCCGGCATATCTATTCCATAAATGTTTTGAAAGCGTACCGGTGGTGATGCAGAAGCGAAATATACTTTCTTTGCGCCTGCATCTCTTGCCATCTGCGCGATTTCACGCGATGTGGTGCCACGCACAATAGAATCATCCACTAACAAAACATTTTTGCCGCGAAACTCTAAACCAATTGGATTGAGTTTTTGACGCACTGATTTTTTGCGTTTCTTTTGCCCAGGCATAATAAACGTTCGTGCTATGTAGCGATTCTTAATAAATCCCTCACGATATTTAACGCCCAGTAAATACGCTATTTCAATTGCAGTAGTTCGACTGGTGTCTGGAATCGGCATTACTACATCGATATCATGATCTTTCCATTTCTGAAGTATCTTCTTCGCCAAACATTGGCCCATACGCATACGCGCTTTTTGCACGAAAACATCTTCAATAACTGAATCGGGTCTAGCAAAATATACATATTCAAATATACAAGGTGCATGTAAAGCATCCGTAGCGCATTGCTCGCTAGCAACTTTACCGTCTTCATTAATAAAAATAGCCTCACCGGGAGAAATATCGCGCACTAAACTATAGCCAAGTAAATCTAACGCAACGCTTTCCGATGCCACCATATATTCCATGCCATGTTTGGATTCGCGCACCCCATAAACAAGTGGTCTTATTCCATTAGGGTCACGAAATGCGACAATGCCGCGTCCGGTAATCATCGCAACAACTGCATAAGCACCTTTGCAACGTCGGTGCACACCTCGCACAGCAGCGAATACATCTTCTGCACGCAGCTGCAATGACTCTTGTTTTGCCAATTCGTGGGCAAAAACATTCAACAAAATTTCAGAATCGGAATCGGTATTAAGATGACGACGGTCTTCTAAGAAAAGTTCTTTTTTAAGTTGCACTGCATTAATTAAATTACCGTTATGCGCTAAAGAAATACCAAATGGAGAATTCACATAAAACGGTTGGGCTTCAGCAGAAGACGATGAACCAGCAGTGGGATAACGCACGTGACCAATGCCTACATTGCCTTTTAAGCGTTCCATATGTCGGCTTAGAAACACATCACTCACCAAGCCAATAGACTTGCGCTGGAAAAGCCTGCCATTTTCATAGGTAACTATACCTGCAGCATCTTGTCCTCGATGCTGTAGCATTAGTAATGCATTATATAAATCCTGATTAACCGCGTTGTTTGCAACGATCCCTACTATGCCACACATGGTTAAGCCCTAGTTTGTTAGAAGTGGTCGGCTGAAGCTTGCAAATCCGCCCCATCCAATGAAAAATATTTGGAGAATTCAGGCGGCATAAATTCAATAACTTTTTTAGCCAGCAATTCAAACGATGGTAAAGCTTGTGAAGCTTTCCAAGTATCTGATAAAGGAAAATTTGTATAGGATGCTGCTAATATAAGTAATACAACTATAGCAGTACCACGGAAAATACCAAAAAAACCTCCTAAAAGACGGTCTACACCTCGTAACGCACGATTTTTTGTTAAATGACTGAGAATATAATTCAGCAAAGCACCCGCAATCAATGTACCAATTACAATCAAGACAAAGGCAATCCCTACACGTAACTTACTTACTTCAATCTCGCTTTGCGAAAGGCTAAAGGTGGTCTCATCAATACTTGCTGGCAAAAATAATGCAACTTGATTTGAATAATTTATTGCTAACCAAATCGCTGCAATCCAACTTACTAAAGACACGGCCTCTTTCACAAAGCCACGGAAAATAGCCACGACAACCGATACCAGCAGGATGAAAACAATCCCTATATCAATCCAAGAAAATTCCATATTTTACTTTAACAATGTGCTTACTAGATTTAATTAAACCTGCATGTTCTTTCAAATAACGCAAGAACGTCATTCTATGGATGCTTAGTGACGAAACTTCCCTTCAAACCATGTTCTTTTTCAATCTTATCACGCAATTTATCTGCATTCTCGCGCTTCAATTCAGGGCCCACTTTCACGCGGTACACAGATTTTTTGCCATTACCAGACTGCTCAGTAAAAGCCGAAAGTTTGCTTGCCAATAGCTTCTCTTGCAGCGCCAAAGCTTTACCTTTTTCGCCAAATGCAGCTACTTGTACTGCCCAAGCACTTAAAGCTGGATTAGTTTTGATATGGTTTTCGGTTGCTTCTACTACTTGCGCCTTAGCAACTTGAGTACTGGTAGTTTTAGTTTCTTCAACCGTTTTGGGTAAGGATTTTTCTGCATTCTCCACCTGCATTGAATGATCAATAGCGGCATCTTCAGGTTTTTCTATCGGCGGTAACTCATCCAACTTTTTAGTGTCAGGCAAATCACTATCAAAGGTAAAGGTTGGCTCTGGTGGTATTTCCATATTAAGTGCCACAGATTCTTGACGCCCAGAACCATCTAATATCATCGGTACAAAAATCACTGCTAGTGCAATTATGACCGCTGCGCCTATTAAACGCTGTTTTAATGTAGTTTCCATATAGATAATATTTTGATTTTGAAGCCTCTTTGACCTCTAATTTTTCAATCAGTTTACAAACCAGACACTTATAGGCCAAGTGAATAACTATGCAGAATTATACTTCTAGGCTCAGCACCTCTGCCACTGTTAAAAAAGAACCAAACACTACAATACGCATTGACTCATCAAGCGTATTTTTAGCAGCGCTATAGGCCTCTGATATAGAGAGATAAGAGTATATGACACAGTCATGGCAACAATTATCAAGCTGCTTTTTCAGGTCTCCTTTATCAAGTGCTCGCTCGGAATCTAACTGAGAAATATGCCACTCATCAAACAGCCCTCCAACACACTCTATAATTCCGCAAACATCTTTATCTGCTAACACTGCAAATACTGCGATGGTTTTCGATGCAGGCTTCAATTCCCGCAGGTTATCAACCAATACCTTTGCGCTATCCAGATTATGTGCTACATCTAGGATGATGTCACAAGGACCTGGAATTCGTTGGAAACGCCCAGGAAGACTAGTATTGCTTAAACCCCGGTCTACGCTTTCCCGCGTAACAGCTAAATTATCATCAAGTTGAATTAAAGCCATTAAAGCAGTCGCAGCATTGCCAATCTGCTTTTCACCGTAGAGGCTTGGCATGGGCAAGCCATCCCATTTTAAATTTTCTCCACTAAATGACCACATATCATCGTTTTGCTTTTTATAAGAGTAATCTTTATTGATTAATAATAATTCTGTACCCAGTTTGTCTGCATATTCAATAAGACTATTTGGTGGATTTGCATCACCGCAAATGGCAGGACGATTAGCTCGAAATACTCCAGCTTTTTCAAAACCTATTGATTCTCGAGTAGAACCTAGCCATTGCACATGATCAATACCTATACTCGACACAATCGCTACTTCGGCATCGAGGATATTTACCGCATCAAGACGCCCTCCAAGCCCAACCTCATAGATTGCGACATCTAATTCTGACTCAGCAAAAATTTGCATCGCTGCTAGAGTGCCAAATTCGAAATAGCTAAGACTCGTATCACCACGTGCGCGATCTACTCTATCAAAAGCGTTGCACAAAGAATCATCGCCTGCATTCTGTTGTCGAACACGTATACGTTCATTGTAGTGCAGCAAATGCGGCGAGGTATAAGCACCTACACGATATCCAGCATGACGGAAAATAGACTCTAAAATAGTTACTATGGAACTCTTGCCATTGGTACCCGCCACCACAATAGTTTTATATTTAGGTTTGGCTATACCCATACTATTAGCAACATCAGAAATACGCTCAAGGCCTAGCTCAATTTTTTGCGAGTGCAAGGTTTCTTGCCAAGCCAACCATTCATGCAGATGCTTGAATCTCATTTCACGACCCTCACTAAGCCAACCGCTTGTGTAAATTTTTAAATTTCATAGCAGTAATTTTCGTCAAACAAAAATTCCCAAATAAATAACTTTAGAGATCTTCAAATCTCAAAACCATTAAGAATTAAATCTAATTGAGGTGATACTAAAAACAGTTATGGATAGATTTTCTTTTTTAGCTCTTACTCTTCTTAATTGATATCTACATGAGTAAGAATACTTAGCATTTCGTGCAATTGATCACGTAAATTATTCCGATCAACAATAATATCTAGTGCGCCATGCTCAAGCAAAAATTCGCTTCTTTGAAAACCTTCGGGCAAGGTTTCGCGCACGGTTTGCTCGATCACTCTTTGTCCAGCGAAGCCAATCAAAGCATTGGGTTCAGCAATATTAAGGTCGCCCAACATGGCAAAACTTGCTGACACTCCACCAGTAGTTGGATCTGTTAGCACAGAAACAAAAGGCAAACCATGTTCGCGCATTCGCTCTAGCACAGCACTTGTTTTGCTCATTTGAAATAATGACATCAAAGCTTCTTGCATACGCGCGCCCCCACTTGTAGAAAAACATACCAAAGGTATCTCTTCACTAAGCGCATATTTCGCTGCACGTAAAAATTTTTCACCCACTACCGAGCCCATTGAACCGCCAATAAACTTAAACTCAAAAGCGACAGTAACAATTGGTAATTCTTTCAGATTACCCTTCATAACAATCAAAGCGTCTTTCTCGCCCGTAGCTTTTTGCGCTGCAGTGATGCGATCTTTATACTTCTTGCTATCTTTAAACTTCAAAAAATCAATTGATTCAATATCTGCAGCTAACTCTTCTTGCCCCTCTTCATCAAGAAAAGAAAGCAAGCGTTCGCGTGCGCCAATGCGCATATGATAATTACATTTTGGACAGACTTGTAAATTACGTTCTAAATCTGATCGATACAAAACAGCACTACAACTAGGACATTTATCCCACAAGCCTTCAGGCACTTTACGCTTACTCGTACCTTCGGTTCGAATGCGCGAGGGCATTAATTTTTCTAACCAAGTCATAGTAGCCAACTCATGTGAATCTTCTTGTTATCTTAAGCAACTTCTTCATTACCCTGTTTATTACCCAATTTATTACAAGTTACATCATCCATCGCCACGCGCATGGTAGATAGCAAAGTTTTTATATTTTCTAACATAACATCTTGATTGGAGGCATGTGCTTCTATTTCACGAATAATTACACTTCCCACCACTACTGCATCGGCTATTAATGCAACCTTGCTAGCACTTTCCGCATCCTTAATACCGAAGCCCACACCTACCGGTAACGAAGACACTTTCTCGATTTCCGCTACTTTTTTTGCAACCTCCACGGTATCAAGATTGCCGGCACCAGTTACACCTTTTAAAGAAACGTAATACACAAACCCAGAAGAATGGTCGCAAATATTTTTAATTCGTTCTGAACTTGTAGTTGGCGCTATCAAAAATATATTATCAAGTTTGCATTTTTTATATTCGTTTACAGTGTGCTCAGCTTGCTCAATTGGCATATCCACCGTAAGAACCCCATCAACTTGTTTTTGCTGAGCTTGCTTTGAAAACTCTTTAACACCCATTACCTCAATTGGATTTTGATAACCCATCAATACAACCGGTGTGTCAGTATCTTGTTGGCGAAATTCTGCAACCATATTGAGAACTTGCTGCAAACTTGTGCCGTGCACTAATGCGCGCTCACAAGCAGCTTGTATAACGGGCCCATCTGCCATCGGGTCTGAAAATGGCACACCAAGTTCGATAATATCTGAGCCTGCTTCGACTAATGTGTGCATAATTTTAACGGTTTGGTCCGGATGAGGATCTCCTGCAGTAACATATGAGATTAACGCCTTGCGATTTGATTTCGCTAAGTTATCAAAGCAAGCTTGTATACGACTCATATCGTTATACCTTCGATATCAGCTACGGTGTTGATATCTTTATCACCACGACCCGATAAATTTACAATAATTTTTTTATCGCTAGACATTGAGCTAGCTAATTTTAATCCATATGCAACTGCATGACTGCTTTCTAATGCCGGGATAATTCCTTCAACTAGCGTTAACTCATGAAATGCTGCTAGAGCTTCATCATCTGTTATCGATTCATACTGCACTCTACCAATATCTTTTAACCAAGCATGCTCTGGGCCTACACCCGGATAATCTAAACCAGCAGATATAGAATGTGTTTCAATAATTTGCCCGTTGTCATCCTCCATCAAGTAAGTTCGATTTCCATGTAGCACACCTGGGCGTCCTGCATTTAATGGTGCCGCATGCTTATCGGTATCAATTCCTAAGCCGGCAGCTTCTACTCCGAACATTTTGACACTTTCATCGCCTATAAAAGGATGAAACAAACCTATGGCATTTGAACCACCGCCCACACAAGCTACGAGCGCATCTGGCAAGTCTCCAGTTTGCTCATACATTTGTGTTTTTGCTTCACGACCAATTATCGATTGAAAGTCGCGCACTAATAATGGATACGGATGCGGGCCTGCAACGGTACCGATAATATAGAAAGTATCATCCACATTTGTAACCCAATCTCGTAGTGCTTCGTTCAAAGCATCTTTTAGCGTTTTTGAACCTGAAGTGACCGGTACAACCTTTGCTCCAAGTAAACGCATCCGATAGACATTAGGGGCTTGGCGATATATATCTTGCTCACCCATATACACTACACATTCAAGCCCTAGACGCGCAGCCACTGTGGCACTGGCGACACCATGCTGGCCCGCACCGGTTTCCGCAATGATGCGCGGCTTGCCCATGCGTTTAGCAAGTAAAGCTTGGCCTATCGTATTGTTGATCTTATGCGCACCAGTATGATTCAGGTCTTCGCGCTTTAGATATATCTGCGCACCCGCGTATTTTTGACTCAAACGTTGTGCATGATAAAGCGGGCTAGGCCTACCAACATAATTTGCAAGATCTGCGTCAAATTCGGCTACAAATTCAGGGTCATCTTTATAATGAAAATATGCTTGCTCAAGCTCTTTCAGCGGCTCTATTAATGTCTCCGACACATATCGGCCACCGTATTCACCGAACATACCTTGTTTATCAGGCATCTCACCTGAAATATGGTCTACCGCTGCTTGAGGCGCAGTTTTTTGTGCAATCCTAGTCACGATGTGCTTCCTTAATAAATTTATCCATTTTAGCGGGGTCTTTGACCCCTTTACTAGCCTCAATTCCACTACTCACATCAACTGCATAAGGATGTACTACACGTATAGCCTCGGCGACATTATCTACTGTTAGTCCACCCGCTAGAATGATGGGTTTATTGAGGTTTTTTGGCACCTCGCTCCAAGTGAATTTTTCGCCACTACCTCCCATCTGGCCTTGCGCATGGCTGTCTAATAAAAAGCCTGTAGCGGTTTCAAAATTCTCGCAAAATTCTTCTAACGATGAAGTACTCGCCATAGGCACTGCTTTTAGATAAGGCATATTGAACTGAGCACAAAATCCTTCATCTTCATCACCATGAAATTGCAGTAAATTTAGTTTCACATCCTTAATTACATTTTCAATATCTGCAACATTCGCGTTCATAAATAAGCCAACTTTAATAATAAAAGGAGGCACTTCGCGAACTAAATTTACTGCAGTAACGATATCTATATTGCGCGCACTATTTTTTACGAACACAAAACCCAATGCATCCACACCCAAGGCCACAGCATGCTGGACATCTTGTTGTCTGGTCAAACCACAAAATTTAATACGTGTTTGCATTTAATATTTTTACTTGAATTTAACCACTTGCTATAGCAGGCCACCTTACCCTGGCATCTAAACCGAAGCTTTCATCATACTGTACTTTAACTAAATATAAGCCAGCAGCTGGCGCAGTGATTCCGCCAAGTGTGCGATCACATTTTTGCAATACATCAAGTGACCAGTCTTCAGCTTGCTCACCTTTGGCAATACTAACTAATACACCCATGATATTTCTCACCATATGGTGCAAAAATGCATTGGCATGGATATCCATACAAATAAATTCATTATGCTTTCTGAGTGTAATCTCACTTATGGTGCGTATTGGACTTTTAGCTTGACATGCCACTGCACGATATGAAGTAAAGTCATGCGTGCCCAGCAAATGTTCTGCCGCATGCTGCATTTTTTGTAAATTTAATGTCGCGTATTCCCAAGTCACCAAATGATCTAGCAATGCGGGACGAGTTGCATGGTTGAAGATTACATAACGATAAAGTCTGGACTGAGCACTATATCTGGCGTGAAATTCATCCTGCACCCGCTTAGCCCACAACACAGAAATTGAATTAGGCAAATACCTATTCACCCCTTGCACCCAAGCCTTAAGCTCGCGTTGATTATCACAATCAAAATGAACAACTTGTTCCGTAGCATGTACACCGGTATCCGTTCTACCCGCTGTAATTGTTACGATTGAAGCATTAGCGACTTTAGAAATTGCATTTTCTAAACGTTGCTGAACAGAATCCGCATTCGATTGGCGTTGCCAACCATAGAATTGACTACCGTTGTATTCAACCCCTAAAGCGATACGCATGGTTTAATTGTATGAATTTGTAGACAGCTTAGCTACGAGCAAACAAATTGAATTAGATAAGTGACAAGCGCGAAGCCTATAGAACTTTTACCGGAAACAATACTATCTCTAACTACAGCTAGGCATTAACTACCCAGCTTATCCATTAGATCTTTGGCAGCTTTAATTTGCGACTCATCACCCTCACCGATTACTTCAAGCAAAGTCTCTTTAGCAGCATCTGAGTCACCCATATCCACGAAGGCTTTAGCTAAATCAAGCTTGGTTCCAACTTCTTCAATTAAAGATGGTGGGCCTAATTCTTCTAGATCAGTATGGGCTTGCGCAACAGTTTGCTCTGCTGGATCAAGAAATTCTGTGTCCATATTACTGGCATCAAATTGCTCTGTATCATCACCATCCAAAGCATTACTTAATGGACTTGGCGTATAGGCTGCAGTCGCTTCTGGGTCTGTCGGCAACAGTCCCGTGTCTAAATTTAAATCATCTGCTTGCATGGCAACGGTATCATCCGATGCGCCAGAAATATCAAACTCACCTTCATCCAGGTCTAGTGGTTCTATATTGTTCATTGTTGTCTGCATGCCAATCTTCTCTAACTCTTCAGTAAGATCATCCATACTTGCGGTCTCGTGCAACCCTGTTGCAATCGCATCGATTTCAGTATCCGAATCATCATTATCATCATCATTATCATCATTATCATCATTATCATCAAGCATATCATCGACTTCAAAATTTAGAATATCGGAAGCTTCGTTCGCCTCCATAATTTTACTGACAACTGGATCATCTTCAACCACAGGTTCGTCAATATCAAAATCTAGGCCGTTATCATCGGCACTCGCATCATTATCAACTAGCGCGTCTTCTAAATTTGCATCTGACAATGGATTATCAATAACCGTTTGTAATCCGATATCTACATCTGCTGCATCGGGCTTATCTGCAGCTGCAAATGCAGCAGCACCTACTGCCGCCGCTCCTGCATATAATGCACTGCTAGGCGCAAGTTCTTTACCCATAGCCATAATGGTTTGCCACTGGCTGCTGGATTCACCAACCTCATTTTTGATTTTCTCTGCATATTGTTCGAAACCTTGTTGATCTTTTTGGCTGTAATAGACCTCAGCAAGCTTCGCTTTGTAATCATTGTTATCAGGTTCTTTAGTGATAGCATCCGTAAGCAAATCTTGTGCTTGTTGATGCAAGCCATACGATATGTATACATCTGCCTCATCCAATACATCTTCGCCAAGCTCAGCATCACCTGAAGTTTCTCCAGATAATGAATCAAAACCAGTGCCCTCATCACCCAAGCCTAGGTCTTCCATTGTTCCCAGAACATCGTTACTCACTTCCGCGGCAGCATTTGTTTGTGGTGTAACAATGGTTTCATCAAGGATGTCATCAAAATGCTCATCATCCTCACCAACTTCTAATGGCCTGTCTCCAAGACCGGTCAGTTCAATATTTTTATATGCTCGTTTTTTACGCCACCAAACAATACCTAATAAACCTGCTATACCAACCAGAGCCAATGCAGCTTTTGAAGCATGTTTTTTTAATGTGTCTACGAAACCCAATATCGTAGCCATCAATCCTGATTCAAGCGCAGTAGACGCTTCTACCGGTTTAACTTCAGTTGGATTTTGTTCTGGCTTAACTTCGGCGGGCTTTTCTGCTGGTTTCACTTCAGCGACTATCTCTTCTTCAAGCGGCTCAATTTCTGGTAAAGAATCCCAATTGGGAAGCGGCTCTAATCTTGGCTTACTAACTGTTTGCTCAGCGGCCACAGGCTCTTTAAATTCTGGCAACGGCTCCACCACCGGTTTTTTAATTTCTTGAACTACTGGCTTTGACTCTTCTTTAGCAGAGTTTTCTTGCAGCATCTTTTCAGCTGCTGCAGCTTTATCAGCCTCTGCACTCAACTGTTGCTGCAAATTTTTTAGCTGTTGGTTTTGAATATTTAAAATCTTTTCTTTCTTTTCCAGCATTGACTCAAGTGCTACAACACGGCTCTTCAGTTCTTCAGATTCTTTAGCTTTCGACTCGGCAAGTTCTTTGTTTAATGTGATTTCGTTTTGTAACTTCTTAAGCTCTTCCCCACCCGCAACTTGTGTATTGCCTTGAGTTTTCTTGCTATCGTCTGCAGCTAGTATATTAAGGTCTTGCTTTGCTGTGTCTGGTTTTTTAGTTGTTTCTTTAAGCGCCTGTTTAGCTTGTTCTGCAACAGCACTCTTTTCTTTAACCAGTTCAGGAGCATCCACATTAGTAGCAGCTAGCTGGGAGACATTACCCCGATACTCTTTCCACAATGCATTTTGCTGTGAGACCATTTGACGTGCATCTGTAGTCGATACAGTCTGCGCTTCACCTACATCAGGTATACGCAACACTGCACCTTTCTTAAGTAAATTTATATTATTACGTGCAAATGCATTTGGATTCGCTTGTTGAATAGCAACCATCATCTGATTTACAGATACTGAGTTTGATTGACTTGCAGGCTTAGCAATTGAATATAAAGTATCACCAGCAACAACTACATGCTCACCAGCAACGGAAGCTTCTGTATACACTTCTGACTCAGCAACAACTTCTGAATCTGAATTATCTACATTTTCAATCGGCTCAGTACCATCAATTCCAAGCGTTTTATCCATTTGTGCACGAATAGACTCAAGACCTTGCGGTTCAGCTTCATTCATCTGTCCACTATCAGAAACATCTTCTGGCACAACAATGTCGTCTGCTACTTCTATATCTGCATCTGCAACTGGCTGAGATTCTTCGACGGTTTCAACCACAGCTTCTTCTAGTTGTTCTACTGCAGGCTCTGCTTCAACACTTGCAACTGGCTCAGAACCATCTATACCTAATTCACGATCCATTTGTGTGCGAACCGCTTCAATATCATCTTCTGGTTCAGCAATTACTTCCGCTTGAGTTGTAGCTTGCGGAGCCATTACAGGCTCAGCTTTCGCAATTTGCTCTTCAGGTGCAGGAGCGGTTACTGGTGTTGCAATCTGTGGAGCTTGTTGTTGAGCAAACTCTGGTGGATCAAGTAGTACGGTGTACTCTCTTAACAATCTTCCTTTTGGCCATGTAACTTCTACCAAGAAAGTTAAAAACGGTTCGCGCACAGGATCTTTAGTAGTGACGCGAATTGCTGTACCACCGCCTGGCAAAGAAACAGGTTTAAATTTTAACTGGGTTAAAAAATAGGGGCGAGGAACACCAACTCGATCGAAAACGTTTGCAGGAGCTAATTCAACTCGCATTTCTTCTAATTCATCTGCGCGAGCTGAAATTAAATTGATTTGCGCATTTAGAGGCTGATTCAGTGCAGAACCAACTTCAATTTCGCCCAACCCCAATGACAGCAATTGCCCGGGAACTAGCAGTAAAAACGAAATAAGAAGAATATATATAGATGATTTACGCACCATTTTTGTGCTCCACCTTAATTGAGTTGTGTGCTTGAAAGATTGTTCGTATTTTATATGTCAGCAAAACAAAAAACTCTAATTAATTCTTTGAGTTATCGAATTAATTAACTATGCAACTATAAATTAAATATGGTTTTTTATCAAAACTTCGGCGATCTGGATACTATTCAATGCGGCCCCTTTTCTGAGGTTATCACTTACCACCCACATATTCAGGCCGCGTGGATGGGAAATATCTTCACGAATACGCCCTACATATACAAAATCCGTGCCTTCTCCCTCCGTTACCGCAGTCGGATAACCTCCATCTGCATGCTCATCCATGACCACTACCCCAGGCGCCGCTGCCAATAAATCGCGCGCTTTTTGAGCAGATAGCTTCTCTTTTAGCTCAAGATGCACAGCCTCGGAATGCCCGTATTTCACCGGAATACGAACAGTAGTTGGATTCACCATAATTGAGTCGTCTTCCATGATTTTTTGCGTTTCCCAAACCATTTTCATCTCTTCTTTGGTGTAGCCGTTATCCATGAACGTATCTATATGCGGCAAGGCATTGAAAGCAATCTGTTTCGGATAAACGTCGCATTTAATCGGCTTATTGTTAATGATATTTCGGCTTTGCTGATCCAACTCATCTATCGCCTCTTTACCGGTACCCGATACGGCTTGATAAGTTGCTACATTGATACGCTCTATACCCACAGCATCATGTAGAGGTTTTAAGGCCACTAACATTTGTATAGTGGAACAATTTGGATTCGCTATAATACCGCGAGTTTTATAATTGGCGATTTGATGCGCATTTACCTCTGGAATCACCAATGGAATGTCATCGTCATAACGAAACTGTGAAGTGTTATCCACTACCACACAACCTTGCGCAGCAGCTTTAGGCGCATATTCTTTAGAAACACTGGCACCTGGAGAAAACAATCCAATCTGAGTTCGAGAGAAATCAAACTCAGCCAAGTCATGTACTTCTAATTCAACCTCACCAAAGGAAACTTTTTTACCTGCCGAACGCGAACTTGCTACCGCATAAACATTATTAACCGGGAACTTTCTTTGCGCGAGTATAGAAAGCATTTGCTCGCCTACCGCACCAGTAGCTCCAACTACCGCAACATCATATTTTTTCATTTATATTTTTAGTTCTTAATCCGTAATTAATTTTATAATCATTTAACTTAAGGCACCGATTACGGCATCACCCATCTCATTTGTGCCAATTGCAGAATGGTTATCTGCAATATCCGCTGTACGCAAACCTTCTGCAATAACCTGCTGCACAGCCTGCTCTACTTTATCGGCAAGATCTATTTCATCTAAACTATAACGCAACATCATCGCGACCGATAAAATAGTGGCTAAAGGATTAGCGATATTTTTACCTGCTATATCAGGCGCAGAACCATGGATAGGTTCATACATCCCTTTATCATTACTATCCAATGAAGCCGAAGGCAGCATGCCGATCGATCCGGTCAACATCGCTGCCGCATCTGAAAGTATATCGCCGAACATATTTCCCGTTAATACAACATCAAATTGATTTGGCTCACGCACCAACTGCATCGCAGCGTTATCTACATACATATGGCTTAGTGCCACATCTTTATATTCTGAATGCACGCTCTCTACCACTTCACGCCAAAGCTCTGATACTTCTAACACATTAGCTTTATCTACTGAGCAAAGCTTGCGGTTACGTTTTTGCGCAATACGAAATGCGACATGTGCAATTCGTGTCACCTCATTTTCGTCATACACTAAAGTATTAAATCCCTGACGGACACCGCTCTCTAAAGTGCGAATACCACGTGGCTCGCCAAAATAAATCCCGCCGATTAACTCGCGCACGATCATAATATCTAGATCGGCAACTAATTCAGGCTTGAGTGAAGATGCACCCGCTAACGATTTGTATAAAATAGCTGGACGAAGATTTGCAAATAGATCCAATTCAGCTCTAATTCGCAACAAGCCTTTCTCTGGACGTAATTCGCGTTCAACCTCATCATATTTAGGTCCACCCACTGCACCCAATAAAACCGCATCACTCTCATTGGCCAACTTAAGTGTTTCATCAGGCAAAGGGTTTTTACACTGGTCATAGGCACTACCACCAATTAAAGCTTCTTCAATTTCTACCTTAAGTCCGTATTCACGGTACAAGTGCAATAATATTTTTTTAGCTTGCGCAATAACTTCTGGGCCTATGCCATCACCAGGTAATAATAAAACTTTATTCATCTTTTTTATTCTGCTGCAAACAACCAAGGACTGGTCTGTTTTAATTGTTTTTCGTAGGCTTCAATTTTATCTATATGTTGCAAGGTAAGATCAATTTCATCAAAGCCATTCACTAGGCAATATTTTCTAAACTCATCGACCTGAAAAGAAAAAGACTTATTATTATCATCAGTTACGGTTTGCGAATTCAAATTAACATTGCATTTGTAGTTTGAATCAGCACTTACTTGCTCAAACAAATAATTAACCTCATTTGCACTTAAGGCTATTGGCAACAAACCATTTTTATAACAATTGCTACAAAAAATATCAGCAAAACTTGGTGCGACAACTACCTCAAAACCATAATCTAAAATTGACCATACAGCGTGTTCCCGCGATGATCCGCAGCCAAAATTTTCTCTCGCTAATAAAATTTTAGAACTCTGATGCTTTTTTTGATTTAACACAAAATCGTCATGCAGACGCCGCTGACTATGATCTTGCCCGAGCACACCTGGATCTTGATAACGCCAGTTATCAAAAAGATTAACACCAAAGCCGGTCCGCTTAACAGATTTTAAATATTGTTGCGGAATAATCGCGTCCGTATCTACATTTCTGCGATCAAGCGGCAAAAAAGTTGCAGTGATTTCAGTAAACGCTTTCATCACAACTCTCTACTTACATTTACAAAATGACCATGTACCGCAGCCGCAGCCGCCATTGCAGGGCTGACCAAATGCGTACGGCCACCTTTGCCCTGTCGACCTTCAAAATTTCGATTAGAGGTCGAAGCACAACGCTCACCTGGTTCTAACTGATCCGCATTCATTCCTAAACACATCGAACAACCTGGTTCTCGCCACTCAAAGCCTGCAGCTTTAAATATTTTATCTAAGCCTTCCTGCTCCGCTTGCTGTTTAATTAAGCCTGAACCCGGCACCACCATGGCTAATTTAATGTTATCCGCTAGTTTTCTTTGCTGAATAACATTGGCTGCTTCACGTAAATCTTCAATTCGTGAATTTGTGCATGAACCAATAAAAATCTTATCCAATTTAATTTCTTCTATTCGGGTGCCTGGCTGCAAATTCATATATTGCAGCGCACGTTGTTGGTCTGCGGTTACATTACTTGGCACTGCACCATCCACCCCCACCACCATTTCTGGAGAGGTTCCCCAAGTAACTTGCGGCTGCAACTCACTCGCGTCAATTTCAATAGTAGAATCAAAGTCCGCGCCTTCATCAGAATGCAATGTACGCCATTGCGCCACAGCTATATCCCAATTTTTATCCTTTGGAGAAAAAGGTCTCCCGGCAACATACTCAATCGTCGCATCATCTACTGCAATCATGCCGGCACGTCCGCCTGCTTCAATCGACATATTACAAACTGTCATACGTCCTTCTACTGATAATGCGCGTATTGCATTACCCGCAAATTCAATCGTGTGCCCATTCGCGCCTGCAGTTCCTAATGTACCGATGATAGCTAAGACAATATCTTTTGCTGTCACGCCCGCTTTGCATTGGCCATTCACTTGCACCAACATGTTTTTAGATTTTTTCATCAACAAACATTGTGTCGCTAGCACATGTTCCACTTCTGATGTACCAATGCCAAATGCAAGCGCACCTAATGCACCGTGTGTAGAAGTATGCGAGTCACCACAAACGATAGTCATACCTGGTAAAGAAGCGCCTTGCTCTGGACCAATCACATGCACAATACCTTGTCGAATATCTAGCATAGAAAATTGCGTCAAAGAAAAATCTTTACAGTTTTGATCTAAAGTATCGACTTGCGTTTTAGAAATCACATCATCAATACCTGCACTTCTATCTGTAGTTGGAATATTGTGATCTACCGTTGCTAAAATTGAATCTTTACGCCATAAGTCACGCTTCGCTAAGCGCAATCCTTCAAATGCTTGCGGCGAAGTTACTTCATGCACTAAATGACGATCGATATAAAGCAAGCTCATACCATCGTCGCGCTCATGCACCACATGGCTCTGCCAAACTTTGTCGTAGAGTGTTTTCTTTTGCATTTTCTTCAATAAAATCTATAAACAGTATCAATTTAAGCCTTAGTTAAACTAGGCTTTACAATCCATAAGTACTGAATTAGGGCGAGTAAAGCTATACACATCGCCAATAAATATACATAGGAAGGCCCGATCGAATTCCAAGTATACCCGCTCACCAGACTACCAAGCGAGCCACCGAG
>CAXMUG010000139.1:0-4924 GCA_964196535.1 uncultured Mycobacterium sp.
AGTTGAAATGAATGAGAATCGAATTCGATGTATGAATTAATGTTAACCACGGTATCTCAGCTTAGGCAGTCCTTACGTCAGGTTCTGGCACGCTCATAATGCGCAGGGCCACGATGAATTGCTCGTTTTCTATCGTATGAATGATGCTTATCTGATTTATGACGGTCATGTTCATATTCATATCTGGGTTCAGCATTACTAGTAGTAGGCGCTAGAAATCCAGATAAAATAATAAGAGTCGCTACAATAAGTGCAATAAGACTTTTTATTTCAGTATTTTCTGTATTCATATTTATTTCCTATTTGAAGTCCTCATTGCTATGAGAGCCTCCATGTTGTTACGAATTAAGAAATATCAATCCAAGCGCGATGAGAATTAATTTGTTCGTATCAATTAGATTCTCTTTTCTCCTTGTGATGCTTCATGCGACGCTCTGACATTTCTTCAAACTCAGCAAGTTGCTCTTCGGTTAACACTGTTTAGTTCGAATAAGCTCTGTACTCAGCGAGTCGTAATTCATTGCAAAATGAAAACCCAACTCATTTGAGGGCCAATTTCCAATAAAGGAATATCCTTCTAGAGATTTAAGTCTCCCATGCTCGAACCATAGTAAAAATTCTGCGCCAGCAGGAACGCTTTCGTGCTCAGCGTATATTTCTAATATTTTGCTCTGACTCATTGTTTTCAATGTTGGAATATTGTCAGGAAGTAAAAAGTTTGTGACAAATCCAGCACTTGAAAGTTTTCTTGATATTACATGCGCATGCGCTATTTGATTAAGCATCAATTGCTTATGTTTTTTTGCGCGCGTTGCAATAATTTGCAGTGCAGTTAATTCCAAAGGTGTAATTTGTTGACTCATAATCCCTAGGGTACAAGGCAAACTTCACCAGAATCTTATCTTTATATTACTAAATGGTAATATTTTTCAAAAGGTATTAGATAGGCAACAAAACTGCAAAAGTACTGCCTTTTTTAGAAGAAGTTTCTAAGATAACATCACCACCGTGTGAGCGCGCAACTGCTCTAGCATAGCTTAAGCCTAATCCACTACCTTCTTTTGATCGGCTATTGTCACAGCGGTAAAATCGATCAAAGATTCTGTGTTGACTTTCTTTTGGAATGCCATGGCCTTTATCCGAAATATTTATTTTGATAGAATTGGTATTATTCTCTAATTTAATATCTACACTAGTATTAGGTTTTGTGTACTTGATGGCGTTGTCTATTAAATTTGACATCATTCTTTGAAGACCTTGCCTATTACCCTTGAAATGGCAGTTAGAATTCAAGGTGCATGTTAATTCAACATTATTTTCGTCCGCTACTGGTTCAAATAATTCGCAAGCATCTTGTATTAAATTTGCTAGGTTAATGTCTTCCTTTTCTCGCTCTACAACACCTGCTTCTGCTTCCGCTACATCAAGAGTGTTGTTAACCATTTGAATCATGCGATCACACTCTTCTAACGTATCTTCTGTTGCTGTTTGAAATTCTTTCTTATTTGATTGCCTAGATAATGCATTTTCAGAAATTGCACGAATTCTTGCTAGCGGGCTTCGTAAATCATGTGCAATGTTATCAATCATCTCGCTCATTTCTGTAATTAGCTCATGTATCCGCTCAGCCATTAAATTAAATGTATCGGCCAAAGTTTGAATTTCATCATAATGTTTTTTAATTGACAGACGCCTCTTAAATTTGCCGTTTTTTATATCTATGGCAGCTTGGTTAATTTCTTCTATACCAATTACACTTTTTCTGGCAATAAACCAGCCAGCTGTTGCTGCAATAGGTATAGCAATCAAAAACATGGTGGTAAAAACTATAAACAGTAACTTCATTATTTCTTCTTTTTCTTCCGTTGATTCACCCACCTGTAATATTATCTCAGGACCAATGAGACCGTAAGCAATCCGTGTTTCTTCATCTTGTGTGTGAAATTCAACAGTGACTAGTAAAATTTCAGATTCATTTGTTGCAAATTTTTCTAGTTTATTTTGAACGGTGGTTATTCCTTCCCAGTGGCTTAAATCAGAAGAATAAAACTGCTCGCCTTGTGGCGTAAGTAATCTAAGAAATATTTCAGTAATGTCTCCTGTTTTTGCTTCCCGATCAATTTCTTGCTTAACGCTATTTAAACCTCCGCTTTCATAAAATTCTCTAAATTCTTTAATGTCTTTAATTAAATCTTCATCGATACGATCACCTAAAATTGCATCAATTGAAATAAGTAAAGTCAAAAAAGATGCTGCTAAGAAAACAACAAACGATCCTGAATACCAAAGGGTAAGACGAAAACTAAGTGTGTTTGGGAGGTTAGGCATTTTGAATTTTTAAGACATAGCCTAAGCCTCTAACAGTATGTATCAAAGACGCATCATGATTTTTATCGACCTTCTCTCTTAACTTGCTAATTCTAGCCTCTACAACATTTGTTCCAGGGTCAAAATCATAATTCCATACACGTTCCATAATCATAGTCTTAGAAAGAACTCGCCCTGTATTACGAACTAAGTATTCAAGGAGAGCAAATTCTTTGGGTTGTAGATCAATTTTTTTACCAGCGCGTCGAGCAGTTCTTGACAATAAATCCAATTCTAAATCCTCAATCTCGAGTGTTGTTGGTTCTACAATATTACTTGCTCGTCTCAATAGCGCTTCTACACGTGCTAAAAGCTCACTAAATGAGAAAGGCTTAGTTAAATAATCATCTCCACCATGTTGAAGGCCATTGATGCGATCATCTACCGTCCGCTTTGCACTCAAAATAATGATCGGAGTGTTAAGTTTCTTCTCGCGAATGCGACTAATTATGGATAGACCATCAAGTTTAGGCAGCATAATATCGATAATTGCTAGATCGTAATTTTCTTGTAAAGCGGCATTTAATCCAGCTTGACCGTCGTTCATATGATCCACGGAAAAACCTGCTTCGTTGAGCCCTTTTATTACAAAGTTAGCTATAACCTGATCGTCTTCAATGAGTAGTAATTTCATACATTAATCTCGGAATTACAAGGCAGTTGTTTACTAAAGCGTAGATCACTCGGTTTGTTGCATAAAGATTACTTTAAACTTAATAAGCTAGCATAGATCAAGTTTATATGAGTTTTACAATACTGCAAAAACTCATGAAAGAAAATTACCATATGGTTAAGTTGGGATTATAGGTGCAATATATAAATGAATTTATTCGTTACAATAAATAAATTTTTGGTTGGAAAAGATAGATTTAGTCTTTGCATCCTGGCGATATACTTACTTCCTTAGTAGGTCTTTTTTGGTTAATGTTTGGAATTATAATGAGCGCTATGGCGGCAGAGTTTTCAACTATATGTGTAGTCGCTAGGCTTTATTTTTGAATGTCTGCTTGCGACCCAAAGCGGACATTGTGAAGAACTTTATACTTACCACGGAAGATAACTGGGGCTTCCTCATGCTGCGCGCCTATGAGCCTGATGTTGATGCTTTCAATGCCTACCAAATACCTGAAATAAAGCCCATAGTAACTATATGAAATGGGTTAAGTATCTACTGAAGTTGCTGGCTGGCTTGGTACTAGGCAGTGTTTTAATATTGGCAGTGATGGTGCTGCTTCTGCAGGAATCTCATTACAAGCGTTTGCTAGGCTGGGGAGCTGAAGCATTTTTGGATAGCCAGTTGCTCATCAGAGGACCTTTAAAGTTCGACATTTCTAGGAACCTTTCACTTTCTTCCGGTGACATCCTGCTTAATGCGAACGACGACAGTTACAGCCTAGCTATCGGAAAACTGAGTGCCAGCTTTCGCCTTGACTCGTATTTGCAAACAGGTGCCTTCTGGTTTAACCACCTTGAGTTAGAAGATATTAATCTTGAGGTTATAGAATCACCTGACGACAATGATGACTTCAATTTTGAAGACTTAGAAATACCTCTGATTATTATTAGCGAAGCACAATTCAACAACCTACAGATTTCTTATCAGGAGTTACTACCGGGTTCGTTACATAAATTTTCACTTGATGAACTCAAATTAGAAGGATTAGGTGGGGAAAAGCCTGTTTCTTTAAGCGCTAAGGGTTTGTTTGAAGGCAAGCCATTTGAATTAGAGGGTCAATCAGATTCTGTTGCACAACTTCTTAAACACCAAGATCCGTTAACAGTCCAGATGGCTCTTAGTAGTGAACCCATCAATATCAATCTACAGGGCACAATTGATGAGCCTTTTGAAGGACGTGGTCTAGACCTACAGGTTCAAGCCGATATCCCGCAATTGAGAGATATTATCGAAATTTTTTGGGACGAAATTCCAATTCTTGGTGATTTTCAGAGTTCCTTTGCTCTGCGTGGTGATTACAAAGCACTGCGGCTGGAAAGTATCGACCTGCATTTACAGCGGGAGCAGGAGGTTGACCTAAAGATCAGTGGTTCAGTTGCAGACATACGCAACGGTAGGGGCTTAGATTTACAGGTAAAAGGTAATTCTAATAATCCGAAGGTGCTCTCTTGGTTATTGTTCAAGAAACATGATCGCATGCAAACATTACAAGTTAGCGGCAAACTGCTGGGCGATGTAGAAAAACTTTCATTGCATGATTTGAATGCTGTAGTAGAGACGGTAGATGAAGTAAAGCTTCAGGCCAGCGGGAATGTAGATGTTAATCTCGCAGCACAGTTGAGTGATCTTTCTAAATACAGAATTGCCATGGATATGGATATTCAATCAAATGAAATTGCTCAACTGACAGAGAAATTTGATTACACATTACCTGAGCTAGGGCCAATGCAATTGCGCGGAAAGCTTGTTACTCAAGACTCCGAACTTTTACTGCAGGGTGCCAGGTTAATTGTCGGTACCGACGAGAAATCAATATTGCGAGCAAATGGCCTGTTGGCAGCACAGTTGAGTGATTTTTCTAAATACAGAATTGCCATGGAT
>CAXMUG010000140.1:0-7515 GCA_964196535.1 uncultured Mycobacterium sp.
GTTAGCAGAAGTTTCGACATTAAAGCAATGCCTACAACCATAATTATTGATCGGGCAGGCAAGATTAGACATGTAAATCGTGGTTTTAAGAACGGCTATATTGAACGTTACCACCGACAAATTCAGGCACTAAGAAAAGAATAATGGAAAAGAATAATAGAAAAGGAGTAAAGAGTGTTTAAGAAATCAACAAGAATATTGTCAGCACTGTTAATTGCTTCTGCAATAATTTCTATTAGTGCCTGTACTTCATTCCGTTTGCCTAGCTTGCCTGATATCGAACCTTGGGTTGCACCATATGAGCGTGAATATTTGGCAGACCCGATTATGAGTTTTAATAAAGACCCGTTATCTAATAAATATAGACAACATGTTTTTAATACACGTGAAGGTTCGCGCGGTGCGGGTTATGCGCATGGTGGCGGCTGTGGCTGTAACTAATCAATGATAAAGCCAATGCTTAAAATTAATCTGTTAATCATTTTGCTGTGCATATTTTGCATTCAGAACACTTGGGCAGAAGTTTTACCCGAAGAAAGGGCAGATGTTGGTTACCACTATTACGATGGTGGTGGTGTTGAGGTAGACGGTGCGATGATGCTGACACGTAAAAACTTTGCTGGCAAATATTCAATTTACGGTGGTTATCATCATGACAGCATTAGCGGTGCGTCTCCGGATGTTTTAGCAGGCGCAAGTAAATACGATGAAGATCGTGATGAATATACGCTTGGCGGCACTTACCTGCGTGATAATACACTTATGGATCTTTCTTACACTTACAGTGATGAGGATGATTACGAATCCAATATGGTAAGTTTTGATGTGTCACACGAAGCATTTGGTGCCATGACGAAGGTGAATATTGGTGCTTCAATAGGTGCAGATGATATTGAACGCAATGATTTAAAAAGTTTTGAAGAGGACTTGGACCGTTATTCGTTTCGAGCTGGACTTTCGCAAGTTATTACAAAAACTTTTGCTATGTCATTTAATTATGAAGCCACAGTAGAAGAGGGTTACTTAAATAATCCTTATCGCTTTGTATTTGTTAATGGGGTTTCGTTAGGTAGTGGTTCAGAAGAGTACCCTGATACACGAACTGGGCAAGCCTACTCTCTGAAGGGTATTAAGTATTGGCAGCATCGGGCTTCTACTTCTCTCGGCTATCGGTTTTATAGGGACACTTGGGATGTTCGCTCGTCTACCGTAGATCTGAATTACTCACAATACATTGGAAATCAATGGCTTGTTGATGTTTATGGGCGCTATTACACGCAAGATAAGGCTGATTTTTATAGTGACAATTTCAGCACCAGATTGAGGTACATGGCGAGAGATAAAGAACTGAGTTCATTTGATAGTTTTGCGCTAGGTGGCCGAATTCGTTACGACTTATTTAAAGATTACAAAAGTTTACGTGCAGCATCATTAAATCTTGCGGTTGAGTATTTGGATTTTGACTATGACGATTATTCAGGAATTGAATCTGTTGCTGATGTTGGAAGTTTAGGTAGTGGGTATTCGTTTGATGCAACAACCATTCAATTCTACTTTACAGCATGGTTTTAATTAAGTTTATGGAGAAAACTTATGTATAAGAAATTTATTATATTTACAACTTGTATTCTGCTGACCTATGTTTGTAGCGTTACAGCAGATATTGGAAAATTAAATGCAAGTGAAGATCAGGATTTTCAAAGTTTGGATGAAGACATTCAAATTTTGAAAGAAGAAGTGCTTGAGTTAAATCGTGATCTATATATTTTAGAAGAAGAATTACTTTATCCATCTAGTACACAGGTTGCAGTTTATGTTTCAGTCGACGTCGGTGATTTTTTCGACTTAGACTCAGTGCAAGTCACTCTGAACGAAAAAATAGTTGCAAATTATTTATACACTGAACGTGAGGTAGATGCTTTATTGCGTGGTGGTGTGCACCAAATCTATATTGGCAATCTGCCGTCGGGTGAGCATGAATTAGTAGCTTATTTTGTTGGTAAAGGACCCAAGGGTAGAGATTTCAAGCGCGGTGCAAATCGCATTATTGACAAAGGTTTGGGGGCAAAATATTTAGAGTTAAAGATTACCGATCGCACTCCAAAGCATCAGCCGGACTTCGTGGTTAAAGAGTGGGAATAATTTTATAGATGTCGCGATCTAATCTAATAATATTGCGTGTTTTTAAAGCCAAGGCCTACTTGACTTTTTGCATTAGTATGTTTTTGCTATTTTCTGGCGTATCTGTGGCAAACATAGCGCAACCAAATGTTATTAAGGATCTTCATTATGGAGAAGTATTATTCCATTTCTATCAGGAAGATTATTTTACTTCGATCGTTCATTTATTAGCAGCTCGTGAATTGAATAGAACTTCTCGTCACGTTCCTGATGATGAATTATTGCTTGGTGGTATAGATCTCTCTTACGGTTTACATAAAGAAGCTTCAAGAATATTTGATAAATTATTGCAAGGCAATGTGCGCGATGCTATTAAAAATCGTGCTTATTACTATCTAGCAAAAATATATTATCAACGCGGCTACATTGATGAATCGGCAGATTTTCTAAGCAATGTCAGCGGTCCTGTGCAAGAAAGTGTATTTGGTGAATTAAAGTTACTGACTGGTCAGGTATATATGGCGCAGGGTAAATATGATGCAGCAATTTCTAGTTTAGATAATTGGAAAGCTCCAAAAAGCTATAAGCATTATGCAGATTATAATCTTGGTATTGCTTATGCAAAGCGGGGCCAAGTAGATAAAGGCATCGAGCATCTTAAAAAAGTTGGCAAACTTAAAGCCGAAACCGAAACGATGCGCACCCTTAGAGATCGTGCAAATCTAGCATCGGGTTTGACCTTAATTCAAAATGAACGTCCGGCTGATGCCATTAAATATTTAGAAAAAGTACGGTTAGAAGGTTTGTATTCAAATTTAGCTTTGCTTGGTATTGGCTGGGCAAATACCAATGCAAATAAACACAATGCGGCATTAGCACCTTTACAAGAACTGCGTAATCGCAGTGCATATCACTCAGAAGTACAAGAGGGCGTGTTAGCGCTTGCTCATGCTTATAACGAAATGGGTCTTCATGGTAGAGCTGTAAAAGCTTATGAGCAGGCAGCAGATATTTACTTAGAAGAAGCAAAAGAACTTGCATATTCTGCAAATGAGATTGAGCAAGGGGTATTAGTAGATGCTTTATTAGATCACACCAAAGGTGGCCCGCAAATGGGGTGGTTCTGGACACTCAGAGATTTGCCTGAATTACCTGAAGTGAAATATTTTACAGAACTTCTGGCTGAGCACGAGTTTCATGAAGCGCTGAAGAATTTTCGCGATTTACTCTTTCTGAAGAAAAATTTAGCACATTGGGATAAAAATATATCCATATATCTTACGATGTTGAATACCCGTAAAGCTCGATACGAAAAGTACTTGCCTCTAGTACAGCAAAGATTAAGTGGTCTAGATTTAAGTAAACTAAAAGCCCAGCAAGACAGCATATCTTTCGCGCTTAATGAAATCGAAAATGATAATGCGTTTATTCAACTTGCCACTGCTGAAGAAAAGAGAAAACTCTCAGAAATTAATGCATTAGAGCAACGCTTGGAGTTACTAAAACTTCAAGAACCAGACAATAATAAGATTGCGCAAATGAGTGAGAAAATTGTTCTTATGCGCGGCATTATGAAATGGCAAATTCATAATGCTTATATCGAGCGAACTTGGAATCATAAACAAGAAATATCTGAGATAGAAAAACATTTGTCTATCACGCCAGAAAAAAGTGCTTCTATTAAAAAAGCTATTACAGAAAGCGTTGAGAAATTTGATGAGTTTGAGGCACGTATTCTTGCATTACATAAAGAAATTAAAAGACTGATTCCAATAGCGGATCGTGTATTTGAAGAACAATCGCGTTACCTTGAGTATGTTGCCGTAAAAGAGCTCAAGCATCGCGAAAAGATTCTTGCAGGTTATGAAAAGCATGCGCGCTATGAGCTTGCATCATCTTATGATGCTGCTGCATCTTCGATTATTCCAAGTGCTGATGAATCTAGTGCGCAAGATACAAAGCCAGAAAAGTCTAAGAAATGGTGGGGGCTATGGTAAAGCTTGCACATAAAATAATATTTATGATCACTATAGCAGCGGTGCTGGCAGCTTGTGGATCTTTTGGCGCAAAGAACGGCAATACAATTGGTAGTATCAATAAAAAACGCGTCAAGGTTAAAGAAGATTTGCCGGTGCTAAGTAGTCGTACTAAAGCAATCAACCAATATAGAAAACTAGTTAACGAAGATCCTAAAAATGTTAATCCCGAAGTATTACGCAGACTAGGAGATTTGCGTATGGAGGAAACCGAGGATCAAATGGCAGAAAATGTACAAGTGCCAGATAAAAGTACGTATGCGGAAACCATAAAACTTTATGAGGATGTGTTAGCAAAACATTCTACCTATCCAAATAGGGATCTAGTTTTGTATCAACTCTCTAGAGCATATGAGCTAACTGGACAACATGAGAAAGCACTTAATGCTTTGGATCAATTGGTCTACGAATATCCAGATTCTAATTATTATGGTGAAACTCAATTTAGACGTGCTGAAATATTATTCGTAGAAAAAAAATATGCACAAGCTGAAGATGCGTATGAATCAGTAATTAAACAGGGTCCAGAAGGTCGTTTTTATATACATGCTTTATATAAACATGGTTGGTCGCACTTCAAGCAAGTGGACTACGATTATGGAATTCCTTCCTTTAATACTGTGCTCGATAACTTATTAGTAGCTGGGGTAGGAGAAGGACAAGTTGCACAGTTGCCACAGCCTGATCAAGAACTGCTAGGTGATACTCTGAGAGCAATCAGTTTGAGTTTTGCTTATTTGGGTGGCCCGCAAGAATTATCCAAATTTTATGCAGAGTCTGGTAGACAACCTTATGAAATACTTGTGTATGAGAGATTAGGCAAGCAATATTTAGATAAAAGGCGTTGGAGTGATGCGGCCAACACTTATCGACAATTTGTCGAAACGCATCAATTTAGTCCTAAAGCACCACATTTTCAGATTAAATCCATAGATGCTTATAAAAAAGGTGAGTTTCCATCTGAAGTGTTACGTGCGAAAAAACAATTCGTGGTCGATTACAATTTAAAATCTGAATATTGGGCACATAATGATGTTACACAGTCAGATGATATTGTGACTTTTCTTAAATCTAATATTACTGACCTTGCAAAACATTATCACTCTATTGCTCAAAAAGAGCGTAAGAAGCCTAAAGAATATTATGATGAAGCGGCAACCTGGTATAGCGCTTATCTAGAATCTTTCCCGCAGGATGAAAAAGCATCAGAGATGAATTTCCATCTTGCAGAAGTGCATTACGAAACTAAACAGTATGCTAATGCAGTGAGAGAGTATGAAAAAACAGCTTATGGATATAAAAAACATCCGAAATCAGCTGAGTCTGGTTATGCTGCAATCATTGCTTATAACGAATGGTTAAAAATAGAAAACCAATCTGCACAAAAATCGTTAATTAAAAATCAATTAATCGACAGTAGTTTCAGATTTACTGAAAACTATCCACAACATCCTGAAGTTGCGAAAGTCATGACGGTTACTGCTGAGGAGCTTTATGCACGTAAGGATTTTGAGCGAGCTACTAAAGCCTCCGATATTATTATTAATGACCATTCCAATGCAGATAAGAAGTTAGTTTTGTCAGCTTGGACTGTAAAAGCCAATTCAGCGTTTGATACCGCTCAATATGATGTTTCTGAAAAAGCCTATATTGAAGCGTTAAATAAAGTAGAAGCGAATGAAGAGCTTCGTGATCCACTTAAAGACAGATTGGCGGCTTCAGTCTATAAACAAGGTGAGGCAAGTAAGAAAGAAGGTGATCTTGAGGCTGCCGTTTCTCACTATTTAAGAGTTGGCAGAGTGGTACCAGATGCAGAAATTCGCGCAACAGCACAATATGATGCAACAGCTGCATTATTAGAGCTCGAAGATTGGAGCCGCGCTTCAAGTACTTTAGAAGATTTCCGTCAACGTTACCCTGATCATGAATTACAAGGTGATGTTACTCAAAAATTAGCCGTTTCATATGATAATGGTGGTCAGCATATTAAGGCTGCCAAAGAGTATGAGGTGATTGGTGCCAGTTCAAATAATCCTAGATTGAAACGCGAAGCACGTTTCCATGCCGCTGAACTATACGGAAAGGGTGGCGATTTTTACGGCGCAGAGAAAAGCTTAATTGCCTATGTGAAAGAGCATCCAAAGCCTACAGAGCCTGCAATGGAGGCGATGCAAAAACTCATCGATATGTATACAGAGCGAAAATATATAGATGATAAATTTAATTGGCAGAAAAAAATTATAGATGCCGATGTAAGAGCAGGGTCAGAGCGTAGCGATCGTACTAAGTTCTTAGCAGCTACTGCTGCATTGGATCTTGCCAAACCTGAGTACGATGCTTTCAGTCAAATCTTTTTGCTTCATCCTTTAAAGAAAAATCTAAAACTTAAAAAGAAACAAATGCAAGTTGCATTAGATGCGTATGAGGCTGCAAGTAACTACAAAGTTCAACAAGTTACTACAGCTGCTACTTATTGGTCAGCGAAAATTTATCAGGATTTTGCAATTGCAATGATGGAGTCAGATCGTCCTTCAGGCCTGTCAGCCGAAGAATTTGATCAATATGAAATTCTATTGGAGGAGCAGGTTTATCCATTCGAGGAGCAAGCGATTGAAATACACGAACTTAATGTCTCGCGTATTTCAGATGATGTTTATGATGAATGGGTTAAAAAGAGTTTAGCAGAGCTAGCAGTACTTTCGCCGGCTCAGTATGTAAAAGCTGAAAGGAGTGAAGACCTTGTTAAGAATATTTATTAAATTTGCAGTCGTAAATATTACAGCAATCATGCTGATTATAATGCTTATGAGTTGTGCAAATATGGCAAGTCTTAAAAAGCCCACTACGAGTTCTAAAGCAAGTGCAAAAACTGAAAAGACTGCTAGCAAATCAGCCAGTAGAATATTAGCGCAGCCTAATTTTAGAATTAGCAAAAAAACTGCAATTGCTTATAACGAAGCTTTAAAGCATATGCGCTCTAGAAGCTACGACACTGCAATTATAGAAATGCAAAAAGTCGCCAAGTTGGAACAACGTATTTCAGGCCCATGGGTAAATATTGGTGTAGCACATAAAGAACTAGGTGATAAAGAAAAAGCTAGATCAGCTTTTGAAAAAGCATTAAGTATCAATTCAAAAAATCCATACGCTTTAAATCAGTTAGCCATTCTGAAGCGAGAAGACGGTAAGTTTGAAGTGGCCGAAAAACTTTATTTGCAGGCTTTGTCCGCGTATCCGGATTATAAAAACGCTCATCTGAATCTAGCTATTTTATGTGATGTCTATTTAAGGAAAATAGACTGCGCGTTGGGCCACTATCAAGAATATTTGAGTCTTTCTGGTGGGCAAGATAAGCAGG
>CAXMUG010000141.1:0-6051 GCA_964196535.1 uncultured Mycobacterium sp.
GACAGATGAGTTGGCAAGACGTGCATGGTGGTCAAGCGCAACAGCAGAAAATGCGCGGCGCATGCTTGAAAAAGAAAATGTTGTAAATGGTGCAATGGGAGTGGAGCTGGCAAAATTTTTAATTGAGTTTCTACCTTTTGAAGAGCATCAAAAAGCGATTATAGATAGTGTTCGTTTAGTGCTACAGCCAGGCCTGATAACGAAAGAATTGCGCGAAGAGGTTTGGAAGCGTGGCAAACGCAAAAATGTGTACTACATAGGATTTCTGCAACAAACACCAAATGATCTTCCTACTAAAGCGGACTCTCATCAAACTTGGCAAGATGTTTGTAAAAACACACAAACAGAAGTTGATGAAGATAATGAAATTGCAAAATTGTTGCGCCAAATTTTGAGTCCTGCCGGACAAGCGTTTCTACAGACTACTGAGTTAGTGCTGAACAAGCCTAATGATCAAGAGGCGGCGGCGGCGATACTGAATGCAATAGGGCAGTATTTCAGTAAATTTAAAAATGAGCTGCCTGCCTGGAGGGATATGCGTGCGTTAAATGAATACGTTGATAAATATCACCAAGAACCTAAAGAAATACAAAGACTTTTAGCGCTAGATCCGTCTTTGTTACCCCAGCTAAAAGCGATATTTTATTTATCCATGATTAATGAAACACTTGTTGATCCTATATTTGGTATGACCGATGCGATTGGCTCGGTAATGCGTAAAAAAATAGAACCAGTTATAACCCCGATAATTGAAAATATAAAGTTACTTAAATAAAAAAACCTTTGTGGATTATTTACCTTTATTTTTAGATATTAAAAACAAACCTTGCTTAATTGTAGGTGGAGGCGTTATTTCTGAGCGTAAAGTTTCTATACTTTCTCGCGCACAAGCGGCTATCACAATTATTGCGCCTGAGATAACAGCGGAAATTAAGCGAAAGTTAGGCGATAAAATTTCTTGGCAGGAAAAATCTTTTTCTGTTGAAGATTTAGCAGGAGAATCAAATAATTACCAAGTAGTGATTGCAGCAACCGATGATCGAAATGTGAATGCTGAGGTCGCACAGCTGTGTCGTAATAAAAATATTCTTGTTAATACTGCGGATGACAGCAAAAACTGTGATTTTATATTGCCGTCAATAATTGATCGCTCACCTGTGCAAATTGCTGTATCTACCGGAGGCGCTTCACCAGTTCTAGCTAGAATGTTGCGGACTAAATTAGAAAATTGTACGCCTGCATCATATGGGCAGTTGGCAAAGTTAATAGAAGATAATCGAGCAGAGGTAAAAGAAAAATTTTCTACTATCGACCAAAGAAGAAAATTTTGGGAGCAAGTGTTGCAAGGGCCCATTGCAGAATTAGTTTTTGCAAATCAGCCTAGCGCTGCGCAAAAGCTATTAGACGATGCAATTCAACAAGCAGATGATAGTGATCTTCCACAAGGAGAGGTGTACTTGGTAGGCGCAGGGCCAGGAGATCCGGACCTATTAACATTTCGCGCATTACGTTTAATGCAACAGGCTGATGTAGTGGTATATGACCGTTTAGTCTCACAAGAAATTATGGATTTGGTGCGTAAAGATGCAGAGCATATATATGCTGGTAAAGAACGTTCACAACATACGCTTCAGCAAGAAACTATTAATGAATTATTGGTGCGTTTAGCAAAAGAAGGTAAGCGCGTTTTAAGGTTGAAGGGTGGAGATCCTTTTATCTTCGGCCGAGGCGGTGAAGAAATTGATTCACTTGTAGATGAGAATATACCATTCCAAGTGGTACCTGGTATTACAGCAGCGGCAGGCTGTGCTGCTTATGCCGGTATACCGCTGACTCACCGTGAGTATTCACAAGCAGTCATTTTTGCTACGGGTCATTTAAAAGATGGGACTGTAGATTTGAATTGGGAAATGCTTGCGCATGCTAACCAAACATTGGTGATTTATATGGGTTTGCATGGTCTGCAAATTATTTGTGATAAGTTGATAAAGCATGGTCTTAGCGCAACAACACCTGCCGCGTTAATTATGCAGGGCACAACTGCAAATCAAAGAAACATAATTGGCTGTTTAGAAAATCTACCTGAATTAGTAGAGCAGCATAATGTTAAGCCACCAACTTTGGTAATCATTGGTGATGTGGTGAAATTACACAATAAACTTAACTGGTTTAACCCAGAAGAGGATGTTACTGCAGGAGCGGTAAAGGCCTTTGGAGCTAAGCCTAACTAGTATTCTCTTAAGCTCGCGTTTTTTATGTCTGTCTAAAAAATATTTAAACTTGATAGTATTGCAGTTGATTTGTTAATGAGCTGTTAAATAAGCTTCTATTGGCGAAATATTTTATTTGTTGTTGTGGCTTATGTCATTGGCTTTAATGCAAGAGCTTATGAAAACTGATTTAAACATCAGTTCTTTTGGCGAAGATGCTGAGGACGAATTATATATAGTAGATTACCGAGGCAAGGTATTCAAACTGGCGCCTTAACAGTTATATGTTTAATAAATATAGCGTAATTATTGTTACTATTATCAGCATGGAATTATTTGGTACATCGTCTGCATCCGAACTTGAGGTTGGAATGCAAGCTCCGCAGTTTGAATTGTTCGATCAGACTGAAACAACACATAGCCTTAATAACTATTTAGGAAAATGGATCGTGCTGTATTTTTATCCTAAAGACGATACACCAGGTTGCACAAAAGAGGCATGTGCATTTCGTGATGATATCGCATCATTGAATAATCTTGATGTGCAGGTTTTTGGGGTGAGTGTAGATACAACAAAAAGCCATGCTGAGTTTGCAAGTAAGTATAGCCTGCAGTTCCCATTACTTGCAGACCTCGGCGGTCAAGTTGCGAGCAACTATGGTTCCTTAACAAAAATAGGGCCAATCAAGTTAGCTAAGCGACATACTTTTATTATTGATCCAGAAGGCAAGCTTGCCAAAATATACCGATCTGTAAAATCTGCAACACATAGTGATGAAGTGATTGCTGAAATAAAAAAGCTTCAAATAAACTAGTCCTCCCATTAATGTCTGTTAATATCCAGTCAACATATCACTTAAGGTGTCCTTGTCGCGTACAGCTGTACAAGGGTGAAACAGGGAAGTCTGTGTGAATCAGACGCTGCCCCCGCAACGGTATTGAGTTATTGGAGTTCATATAGCCACTGAGCAGATAAATCTGCATGGGAAGGCGAACGACAAGTTTTATTCAAAAGAATTTAATGCTCATTAGCCCGGAGACCGGCCTTATCTGACTCAGAAAGTTGCGGCGGGCGACTCTGGCTGAAACAATTGCGCAACAATAGTTGCCTGCTTCTCAGTGTGTCCGCTATCAAAATTGATTAAGGACATGTATGCCGTTTTTACTTTGCTGCTTAACACTTATTATAATTTCTTGGAGTGCAGTTATTGCCGCAGACGATGAGGTAATTATTCTAAGTTCGAGCAAAGTTTCTGTTCCCGAAAAAGAAGTGGGTGGGTCGGTTACTATTATCACAAGAGATGAAATTGAAAGAAGTAATGCTGCAACGCTTGTAGATTTGTTGAGAATTGTTCCCGGCGTTGCGGTCAGCCAGTCAGGCCCCTATGGTGCTCTAACTCAAGTGCGTATCAGGGGTGCAGAGGCTAACCATATATTAGTTTTGATTGATGGCGTTGAGGCAAACGATCTCGCAACAGGGTCAGAATTTAATTTTGCAAATTTATTGCCAGACAGCATAGAACGCATTGAAGTAATGCGAGGATCCCAGAGTTCAGTTTGGGGGAGCGATGCATTAGCAGGTGTAATTAATATCACAACTCGTACTGGTAGTGATGTTGCATCTCTAACAAGTTTAGCTGAAGTGGGTTCGCATGACTTTATTCGCAGTTCTGCATCTGCTTCCGGGGGTATGAGTAAATTAAAATATTATTTACAAGGATCATTTGTAGACACAAGTGGTGCGAATATTTCTGAACAAGGTTCTGAGGAAGATGGGTACGATCAAACAAGTATTGTTTTTAATACACAGTATGAATTTAATCCAGCATTATCATTTGGATTGAATGCAAGATACATCGATTCATCTAATGAGTTTGATGATGGAACATTTGGTGCACCGGTCGATGCAGATAATAATTCTGATGTAGAGCAATTATTTGGCACATCCTTCATACGTTTTTCTTTGTTAGATAATCGTTGGAATCAAAAACTAGCAATGAGTCTTGTCGATACACGTAATGACAATGAAGATGCATTTGGTAAGAGAAGAACAGAGGGAGAAAAGCTGAAATTTGATTATCTTTCAGAGGCAACATTCAATACAAAAATGTTTTCTGGCGAAGAACATAAATTTCTATTTTCCATCGAACAAGAAAAAGAGCGTTTTAAGCAAAGAGGCCAAGCTGGTTTGTTTGGCAACCCTAATCAGAATCAAGACATAAAAAATTACGGATTCACAGCTGAGTATCGTTTGGGCGTGTGGGACAAATTATTCTTGTCTGCCTCTTTGAGAAAAGATGATAATGATGAGTTTAAAGATCGAGATACTGTACGGTTTTCCGGAGCGTATAACTTTCCGGCTTCGGGAACTAAAGTGCGAGCAGCGTATGGAACGGGTGTAAAAAACCCTAGTTTTACAGAACTGTTTGGATTCTTCTCTGGTTCGTTTATCGGTAATCCTAATTTAAAACCTGAAAAATCAGAGTCTTGGGAATTTGGATTAGATCAATCATTTAGTGCTGACACAGCTCATGTTGGTGTAACATTTTTTTGGGAAGATCTAAAAGATGAAATTACTACTGTGTTTTTTCCTGTAAATACTGCAGTAAATCTCGATGGTAAGAGCGAGCGCAATGGCGTGGAATTATATTTTGATGCACAGTTAAGCAATCAGTTTGATATGCGAGGAGCCTATACCTATACAGACTCTACAGTACCTGATGCGAATGGTGTTCAGGTTAGAGAGATTCGCAGACCGAAAACGGTAGCGAGTTTGCTATTTAACTATGTAATGCTATCAGGTAAAGGAAATCTGAATTCTTCATTGAATTATGTAGATGAGCAAATTGACTCGGATTTTTCAACCTTTCCGGCAGGTGAAGTTAAGCTAGACGATTATTTTTTGGTTAATATTGGTGGCTCATATCGTGTAACGGAAAATTTCAATTTGTATGCGAGAATAAATAATTTGTTAGATAACTCATATCAAGATGTGTATGGATTTGAAACATTAGGAAAAACAATTTATGCAGGAGTTAAGGTGAACTTATAATGGCAAATCGTTTAACTAGAATTTATACCAAAACCGGTGATAAAGGAGACACTGGGCTGTCTACTGGTTTGCGAGTACGAAAAGATTGCCCCCAAATTCACGCAATTGGCGAAGTAGACGAACTGAATTCTGTTATCGGGATAGTGGTTGCTTATGATATACCTCCAGAATTAAAAGAAATATTTATTCATATACAGCATCAGTTATTTAATTTAGGGGCAGAGTTAAATAATGCTGATCTCAAATTCATGAATGAACATATCGTTAAAGAATTAGAAGAAAGAATAGATTCCTATAATAAGAGTCTTCCACCTTTGAAGAACTTTATTTTGCCGGGTGGTGGTCATGCTTCGGCTGCTTGCCATTTGGCACGCACAGTGTGTAGACGTGCTGAAAGAAGTGTCGTGATGTTAAGTGAAGAACAAGAGCTAAATTCACATCTACAGATATATTTAAATCGCCTTTCAGATTTTCTCTTTGTTATATGTAGAGTGTTAGCAAAACATGCAGGAGAGAAAGAAACATTATGGTCGAGCAAAACCATTGCACAGGAGACCTATTATTAGGCTAGGAATTGATTTAGGCGGCACTAAAATTGAGGTTTTGGTGCTTAGTGGTGATGGAAAAATGTTGTTGCGAGACCGTGTTGCAACACCAAAAGAGAATTATCAAGACATCATTGATGCAATTACAGCATTAATTAAATCTGCTGAAAAGGATGTAAAGCAGGTATGCAGCATAGGCATCTGTATACCTGCTTTACATCCTTTTCAGCAGATTTAATTAATG
>CAXMUG010000142.1:0-29397 GCA_964196535.1 uncultured Mycobacterium sp.
TGATATTCATTTTGGCAAAAGCTTGCTATCGCTTCACGTAGCGCAGGTAAACCTAATGTCGGGGTGTAATGAGTTATACCTGAACGCAGTGACTCTATTCCCGCTTCAATTATTGGTTGCGGGGTAGAAAAATCAGGCTCACCCATTTCCATATGAATAACTTGATGCCCTATAGCATCCAGCTGTTTTGCTTCAGCCATTAAGCTCATCACATGAAATGCGTTAACGCCCTGCAAACGCTTAGATACTTTGCCTTTAGCCATACTGGGATCCTATCAAGGTTATCTGCATAGGGTTATATGTTTAAGGTTATCCGATCAGCGGCATAAATATCTAACCCTTTTATGCATCTAATTCGTTTATATAGATAAGTATAATGGTATTGCGTTGATAGTAGCGCAACGCTAGGCTGCCAGCCATGGAGCAAGTTGACAACACTCTAGGCAGCGGTGAAGCCAGCGATGAAACTTTAATGCTGCAATACCAGCAAGGTGAGCAAGCGGCCTTTGAAGCCTTGTATAGAAGGTATAAGGATGTTCTGTATCGATACTTTCTTAAACATTGCAGCGACCGCGAACAATCCGAAGAACTATACCAAGAGGTGTGGATTAAATTGATCAACAGCACAGCACGCTATACACCTAAGGCAAAATTTAAGAGCTATTTATTTACTATTGCTCACAATACTTTGATAGATTTTTATCGCAAAGCGAAATCTGCGCAAACTATTGAATTTGAAGATGCAGAAATTACAGAAGACTTTACAAACAATCCAGCAACTCTAGCTTTACCTGAAGATGAATTTACATTGAAACAAAAAACTAAGTTATTCATGCAAGCTTTAGAAGAACTACCTGCAGACCAAAAAGAGGCCGCTATATTGCACTTTGAACAGGAAATGAGCGTACAAGAAATTGCTGAAATTACTAAAGTTAAAACTGAAACGGCAAAAAGTCGTTTGCGTTACGCAAAAAATAAACTTAAAGCGGCTATTTTAAATTAATAATGACTAACGAATCACAAAACGACCTAAAGGATGACGAGGTACTTGCACAGCTTTATAAACAAGGTGCTAAGGATACACCGCCAGCTAAGCTCAATCATAAAATCATTAATTATGCAGCTAATGCTAATAAACCAGCATCTGCTCAAAGCCAGGTAAGAAGCCACTTTAGCGGCGGATGGAAAGTGCCATTATCAATGGCGGCAAGTGTCGTGGTTGTATTTGCATTACTTGTGCAGCTGGATCAAAACCCGCAACAATTAGAGCTACCCCCCATTCCTGAGATCACAATTCCAACCGAACAGGAACCAACCAAACAGGGACCAGCAAAATCAAAAGATAACGCGCTTAAAAGCCAGCCTGCACCTAAAGCACTTTATGAAGCTGAAGAATCTCTAGCAGATGATGTATCTATTTTCAAAAATGACGCGAACGAATCTGACATGGATTCACAACATACA
Organism: uncultured Mycobacterium sp.; assembly: GCA_964196535.1. Lineage (GTDB taxonomy): Bacteria > Pseudomonadota > Gammaproteobacteria > UBA4575 > UBA4575 > JABDMD01. Next base: position 1,465 of record CAXMUG010000142.1, read on the forward strand.
GATACACTAATCATTGACAAGCCTCTACGAAAAGAGCCTCAACCATCAACCGATTTAATTCAAACAAAGCGCATCACAAAAAAAAATAAAGAACAAAAACTAGAGAACCCGCGTGATCGTACTGTTCTAGAGAAATCTAAGTCAACTGACAAATCTCGAACTCAAAGTAACGAGCCTTCGACTGCACCTAGCACACCAGCTTCGACAATCTCAAAGCCAGAATCTACCGAGAGTTATGCTTCCAAACCAACTAATCCACAAACAGCGAAAAAGCAGATACAAGAAATCGATGATGATGCATTAGACAGTAGCTCAGAAATTGCGCCAAGTGGATCAACGCAACAAGGATCCATGAGCGAAGAATCGATAGAGAGTCGTGAAGATAGCCACATAAGCTCTGATATGGCTGCGGACACTAAACTAAGCGATGAAGAAGAACAAAATGAAAATGGATTTTCCCCTATCCCTGTTGAAGATTGGCTTCTCATGATCGAGAAACTGGTTGCACGAAAAGATTATGCCGAAGCTGCTCGCCAGTTGGAGAAATTTAAACAAGCACATCCCAATGTTAATGTGGAAGACTTAGACGCTATAATCCCTTAATTACTGAGTTACTTGTAACTATTTTTCATAAAGCTAGTCTTACATGTTGCTCAATTCGATTTACAATAATTTCTGTGGTTTTTCATTAATGAATGTAATTAAACTTCCAACGCTATTCTTAGCCAAGGTATTTTTAATTAGTGCATGCGCAACCTCACTACTCTATTATTAAAACTAACCTAACATGCAGGAGATGGTAGAACTCCATCTACCAAATATTGGTCAAGCTCAAAGCTTATACTGCTCCACCTATAATCCAAACTACGAATAGTCACACTCTTGTCTCGAGTAATACAACTCCAATAATTCAATGCATCAGGCACTAGGCTTTTAATCGCTTTGCAGGTAAATATACCTATATTTACTTCATCTACTGCACGAGCTGAGAAATAGCTAAAAGCTTCTACTCCTTTTTCACGCATGCCCTCACCAATTCTTTGTGGAACACTATAACTAGTCGGATCACTTATTTTGTTTTTATACATATTGAATGGCGAGTCATTTAACACAACTCCTTTTTGAGTTTGTAAATCAACATTAAAGGATGTGTGCTGAGTCACTTTCTGCTGCTTCTTTGGTGAAGCCATCATTCCGTCGTAGTATACAAATCGGTAATACGCGAGCTCTGCAAACGCAGCTTCTATATTTTTTGAACCATAAAAAATGCTTGGATGGATTTTTTTACCAAATCGAGATCCATGCTTAAGAGGTGGATATCGAAACGGAGTGTGAATAAGGTAATCGAATTGATCACAATCTTGCGGAATACGAGGTTTTACTCGATCAAGCATCTCTTCCAATATACGTTGCTCTTGCAATGTATCAACCAGAGTATTAGTCGCTACTTTTTGCTGAGACTCTGCTACACGAAAAACTTCTGCACACAAAGGCTTTATATGCTCTTGCTTAATAACCAGCTTCATAACAACTTATTTGGCACTTTGATTTATTTTCAAACAAGGAAAAAAACGACGACAAATCTTCCTGGAGCAGATTTGGAAAGCTTTGCTAACCGAAGGCCGAGCACTAGGGAGGTGTGAGTCAAACGAGCGACGTGTATTGGTTTATACACAAGCGAATGTGAATTTGTTTTTTAACGAAGTGTAAAAACAAATCAATAGGCCAAATTAGACTTTGCCACGCATCGCATCGAGGTATTCAACCACATGAACCAAACCTTGAATATTTTTAAGTAACTCTTTTGGAATTCCACTTAAATGTTTGTTAGGCGTATTTAACCATTCTTCCATCGCCTCAACATCACCGCCCTCAAGCGCATATAAAGATCGGTAAATACGGATTACATGCAACGCTAATTCACCTTCTTTGCTATCCGGCTCAAGCACACTGCGGTTACGCAAACGTGTGAAGTAAGTGCGATCCTTACCAATAATTTCACCAAGCTCAGCATTGGTTAAGCCTAGATGCTCTTTGCTATTCAACAAGGCTTTACCCAACACTTCATTTTCAGAAGGTAGCCTTTGTGCCTGTGCACTCATGATATTCTCCTACGATGTATATGCATCATTATATATATATTTGTTAAATATACAACATATTGAGTCTTAGGAGCCTTATAACTCATTGTTTTTATTAGAGCAGAAATCATAATAAGAATATCAAACCATATGTTTTTTTCAAGGCAAGCCTTTCGATCATGGAAGTAATGCAACTGAAAAAGTATTAGTGAGATCTGTAGAATAAAGCCTACCTAACCTATAAGTATAAATGACTACTGACATCTAGCTTGAATAAGAATAAAAAAATACTACTACTGCTCGCAGTAATGATTCTATTTTTTTCATTAGTGGCGACAATATTTTACTCAGTCAAAACTGGGATCATCCCCTTTCAAATGGGCTTGTTATTGTTCATTTCTTTGCTAGGGATGTACATGGGCTTTGGAATCTTAATCGGCGCTTATCGTTTAGTGAATAAACTAGACTAACTCATTCAAACATAGTCGTTTAATTCCAAATAAGTCGTTTCATCAACTCAAAAGTATGATGAACGCTTTATCAAACCAACCTATATGAAGTATTTAAATTCATTGACGCAAGTAGAACTTCATACAATTTAATTATCCGTTTATCGAGACATGAAGCACGATCAGGTTTTTTTGTAAGAATATGGTTACATCATACAAGGAACACATGATGGCAACGAACAAGCTAAATACAATTATTAGAAAAGTTATTCCCCTTAAAGATTTTCCAGCTGACACACAAAGTTTACTAGAGGATAAAGCGGATATAAGAACCGTTGTAAACAGTTGTAGAGAAGAAATTCAAAAATCAGTAGATACTGGAATCATGCCAGCACCTAAATATTTTGAGCAAGTAGCGGTGCTATCTAGGAAAGAAAAAAACTACGAGAACGAAATCGCAATATGCGATATGTATATTAAGCTTGTTAAAAAATATGCATCTGAAAACAAGATGTCCAGACAAGAATTTACAGACAATGTGCTACCTGAATGTGCACCACTCTATAAGCGTATGCAAAATGCAAAATGTCTAAAACAGCAACTAAATAAGCCTTTCATTAAACACAAATATTTAAGAAATCTGCAAATACACCAAAAATTTCTCGCTGTTCTCAGCCTAAAAAGTATCTACCTGTAAGCATTTTCAGGGCTACTAAGTGGTCTAATTTCTATATAATTAATCTATAGAATATTGGCAATTTCATTGAGGTGGGCTAATCATAAAACAACTTAAACCATTACTTATTTCACTTCTTGCAGTTTTGTTCGTTGCAGCATGCGCAAGCTCTTCAGATGACGACGACATCAAAGAAAGTCCTGCAAACAGCCTCCCTGCAATCCAATATATCGCTTTAGGTGCGAGCGATGCATTTGGAATTGGCGCAGAACCAATTACCAGAGGGTATGTGTACCGCATTAAAGATGGATTCGAAGATCGCGGCAGAAAGGTGAACCTACTAAATTTTGGAATTCCAACTGCAAACAGCCCCGCTATCAAAATAACTGAAAAGGCCGCATTGAAGCGAGATACAGAAATAGATTTAGTAACTATTTGGACAGGCGCTAATGATCTTATTGCGGGGGATGACGTAGGTGATTTTAAAGAAGATCTAGAATACATCCTAAGCCGTCTTCGTAGCAAAAGTAACGCTTTTGTTGTAATTATGAATCTGCCAGATCTAACACAAATTAAACGTTTTCGAGAAAATCCAGACAAACATGTAACGGTTGAAAATGTCACTGCGTTTAACCAGGCAATTACACGCCAAGCTCAAAAGTATAAAGTACCTATAGTAGATTTCTTTAAAGCCGCACCGGGAGATATGCTAGTCAGCAAAAAAGATGGCTTTCATCCTAACAATGATGGACATCAAAAAATCGCAGATCTTTACTTGCAGATTATTCTGCCGCAATTTGGTTTATAGCTGAGGCTGCAAAATTTTATGATATGGATTTTTAGGCATTAAACGTGGATCTAAAGAGGATCGTCGTGCATCTTCTTTAGGACCATAATTTAAGCTTAGATAAGACAAAATTATTTCTTGTGTTTCCGCAGAAAATTGTTGCAAACCTTGAGTAGCTTGCATCCATTCAATCATCGCCAACCAGCGGTTTCGAGCGCCATGGTTCTGAGTAATTAATTTTGTTGAATGACAAGCAATACAGTTATTGCGAACCGTTTTCCATCCTTGCGCTTTAACTAACCCTGTAGCTTCATCTATTTCTTCTGCGTGTAGGCTAAAGCTAACCGCTAAAACACATACTAGTAATAACTTAGTAATGAAAGGTTTCATGCCACTTGAACCGCAATGCGGTGACATGCATTGTTTAAGTAACCTTTAGGGTTCCAGCCAGGCACTACCATGGGCTGAGCGCGCCCTTCGCGGTCAGTCGCTTTTGCCCAAATTTCGTAATAACCTATTTCAGGAAAAGTTATTTCGGTTCGCCAATGCTGCCAAGCAAACTTATTTACTGGAGCTTGAAGTTTTACCATCTGCCAGGTAGCACCAAAGTCGTTCGACACCTCAACTTTTGCCACTTGAAAATCTCCTGCCCAAGCATGACCACGCACCGCTAACGGTTTAGCTAATTCATGACTAATACCTGATTTAGGAAAAGTAACTAATGACTTAACCGGCATCGATTCAATAATCATCATATCTTCTTTCGGCACTTCAGTGCTCGGAGCAACCGGATGTTTCGGAACACGATAAGAAGGCGATTCCATTTTCTTGCCATCATGCACTTGGCCACGCACTACAATTTTAGTTAACCATTTGCCTGACACAGAACCTGGCCACCCTGAACAAACCAAACGTAAGGGATAACCATTAAGATACGGGATATCTTCATCGTTCATAGCCCAGGCAATTAATGATTCATCTTGAACCGCTTTTTGAATCGGCACACCACGTGAGATCGGTTGTTTATTTGGATCACCACTTAAATGGGTATCTGCACCGTAATAACCGATATACACTGCATTATCTTTAATACCACAAGACTCCAACACATCGTGTACTCGTACACCCGTAAACGTTGGGCATGCAACTGCACCCGTGGTCCACTGGTTACCGCTTGCTGAAGGCACAAATTCGCTGCGACCATTACCGCCACACTCAATTTGCAATTGATAGGTATAAGTTTTAAATTTTTCTTTAAGCTCACTAATAGTAAATGAAGTTGGGTTTTCACACGCTTCACCTGCAATTTCTAATTTCCAAGTATTCGGGTCAATTTTATCTTTAACGGGGGGAATACCATTATTGCGAACAAACATATGCTCCGCAGGCGTGACTTCATCATCTAATAAATGCGCAGGAGTTTCAGCGTTAACAGGACGATCATTTAATACAATTAAACCGTCTTTACCCTCTAACTCAAAAGGTTGTTCATTTTCAGCAAAAGCAGCAGGAATCAGACCGCTCGGCATTAGGTGTGCGAAAGGGATGGTTGCACCCACCGCAGCACTCATTGCAAGCAAACTACCTTTGGTTAAAAATCCACGTCGAGTGAGTGGGTCTGCTTCTCTCTCCCACAATAGCTTATCCGCTTTATCCGCATCTTCTGCATAAAGCTCATGAATACCGCGAGCAGAAAGGTTACTTTTTTTTAAAACCATGAATTCCTCCAAAGGAAGATCTAGAAATGCATTCTAGCAAATAGTTTTTAAGTAGGCATATGCGACGTACCGATCTAGCCTCCTAGGCCATTCACCAAAATCACGCCCAGTTATGGGTAATCGCCATTCCACCTACATACCATACGTATGCCACGCATAATAAAAATGGAAGTAATAATAAATGCATGCTCTTGTTGCCTTTGAAATACAAAACTGCAACATAACCAAATATACATGCGATCACTAATATATCTGAAAAAATAGCGGTATGCGGCACAGAAGAAGACGGATTTGTATATTTACTTACAATAATCGCGTATAGAATCCCGACTATTGCGATCAATGAATGCGATTATGCAAGAATTCGACCTGATGGAGACTGATTTCTATTAAAAGCAAAATAGATAACAGCTATTGTCAGCAGCATTATCAGTGGTACTAGTAATTTTACAATGACAGTTTCTTGGTGCTCAGCCATACTTTTTAAAGGAACCAGTTCTATTTTATTAAATTATTTTTTATCGCTTTTTCACTTTCTTCATCATGCGCTTACGACTGTGTTCTTGACGAGGGGTAAGTTTATTGTGTTTACCGGCATAAGGGTTGTCGGGTTGTTTAAACAATAATTGAATAGGCGTTCCAACTAATTTCAATGATTTGCGAAAGTAGTTTTCCAGATAACGTTTATAGGTAGCTGGAATTCTTTCTATTTGATTACCATGTATAGCAAAAGTGGGTGGGCAGCTGCTCACTTGCGCAGCATATTTGAGTTTTATTCTGCGCCCTCTTACTAGAGGTGGCTGAAAACTTTCTAAAGCACCTTCTAACATTCTATTTAAATCAGATGTACTTACATTTATATTTGCAGATTTATACGCACGTGCTGCGCCACGCATGAGCTTTGTAATACCTTCTTTATGTTTAGCGGATATAAATTGTCTCTCTGCAAACTCTAGGAATCGTAACTTTAGATCAAAACCTTTTTGCATTTCTTTGCGGTCTTCAAGAGAACTAATATCGGTTTTATTAATTGCTACCACCACTGCGCGCCCGCTTTGCAGCACCATACCTGCCAAGTGTGCATCTTGTACTGCGAACTCCTTGGTACCATCGAGCATTAATATCACTACGTGGGCATCTTCAATGGCTTGAATGGTCTTCACCACACTAAATTTTTCAACCATATCACTTACTTTACTACGGCGACGCACTCCAGCCGTATCAATAAGTTCAAACTTAGTGCCAAATTTTTCTATATTAGCTGAGATACTGTCACGCGTCGTACCAGGAACATCAGAAGTTACAAAACGCTCCTCACCTATCAAAGCATTCGCTAAGGTTGACTTACCTACATTTGGTCTTCCAACTAACGCCACTTTTATTACATCAGAAGGACCATCTTCTTCTGGCTCTTCTTCTATGTTAGGAAATTGCTCATTTACAGTTACAAATAACGCACGCACACCCTTTCCCGATCTAGCAGAAATTTCATATACATGCTCTGCGCCAAGCGAATAAAAATCACTGGAGAGCATATTGGCAACACCAGAATCTGCTTTGTTAACTAAAACAAAAACTTTTTTATTTGTAGACCTTAATTTTTTAAAAACTTCTTGATCTTGGGGCACCAAACCTTCTCTACCATCGACTAAGAAACAAACCAAATCCGCTTCTTCTATCGCATGCCAAGCTTGTGCGCTAATGGCATGATTCATATTATCTTGGTCTTGTGATTCATCTGGTGGCGCAATACCACCTGTATCAATGACAATGTAGCGATTATCGAAACGCTTACTTAAACCATAAATACGGTCACGTGTGAGACCGGGTTGGTCTGCAACCAAGGCATTATTAGATTTGGTTAAATAGTTGAATAAGGTTGATTTACCTACATTCGGACGACCGACCAGCGCTATGACAGGCTTCATATCTATACACTCGTTGGTAACTAAATATTTGAATAAAAGAAACTAGGAATTACTTTCGATATTGTAATACTGAAAGCGAACCATTGTTTGCCAGCACATAGGCGCGACCATTAATGACAATTGGCGCTACTTCGATTTTATCTCCCGCTACATTATCACGACCGATAATCTTACCTTCCTCTTTAGTAAGCCAATGCAGGTAACCTTTATAATCACCGACAACTATATAGTTACCCATTACCTGTGGGGCTGTCAGCTGTCTATATAAAAGTTTATCTTGTCGCCACAAGGTTGCACCTGAAGCGATGTCTAAGCCCCAAACACTATCGTCAGCATCGGTTACGTAGACGCGCTCACGATCTACACTCAAACCTGCATATGATGAAAGATCTTTTGTCCACAGTGTTTTACCAGTATCCAAATCAATAGCGACCACTCGGCCGTTAAAACTCGCTGCAAATACGATGCCTTCAAGATAAGCAATTTCGCCATCCACATCGGACATGCGTTCTAATTCTGTGCGTCCTTTTGGTGTTGAAACCGGTACTTCCCATACTGGTTCACCATCGCGCAGATTAATGGCCATTAATTTTCCGTCGTCTAATCCTACTAGCACTAAATCACCCACTACTTTGGGCTGACTCGCGCCTCGCAATGTTAATGGCGGAGCACCTTTGCCTGCACTCCAACTTATATTGCCGGAACTTATTTCCAATGCATGCACTTTGCTGTCATTCGTTCTTACCGCAATAACACCGTATTTTGCTTCAGATAATGCCATAACTTCGCTAGGTACTTTTGCACGCCAGCGCTCCATTCCGTCATCTGCACCCAAAGCTATAACCTCACCATTTTCAGTACCGATAGCAACAACACCTTCGCCACCATTAACTCCTCCAGAAATACCTTCTTTAAGAGTTACCGACCACAAACTCTTACCATCTTCACGTTGCCATGCTTGTACACGACCTTCAGCATTACTTAGATACACGCGATCATCGGTTATATATGGACGAATTTTATTGTAAGACTTTTTCAAATCACCCACCGATTTGCGCCACACCTGTTGCACTTTAATTCTATCAGCTTCTAATTTACCAAGTTTTGTAGGCTCTCTTGGATCTTCTTCTTTTGCAAACCATTCTTTTGGCTTACTAAGCACACTACATCCCGCAAGCTGCAAACAGCTTGCGATAACAATTATTAAAAATAGATTGATACGATTATGCATCGCTATTGAAGTTGCCAAGTTAACTGCCTAAATCATTGCGCTTAAGTTGCAAGTATTCTACACCGCCACCGCTGGCGGTCTGCATAGCTTGATCATATGCTTCTTTAGCTTGCTCAATCTCACCCTTAGCTACAAAAATATCACCACGAATTTCATTTTCTAATGACGCATAGGCATCTGACATTCCACCACTAACCATTACTTGAGCTTGATCAACTTTATTGTCTGCGAGTAAAAGTCGTGCCAAACGCAAACGCGCAACATTCTGCACAGTATCTTGCTTACTATTTTTTAAAACCCAACGTAAACCTTCTTCCGCAGCAGCAATATCGCCTTGCTCAGTTTGATTTTTTGCCTGATGTAAAACAGCAAGCGATGCATAAGGTGTAGATGCGTAGTTATTACGCAATGTTTTGGTTTGTTCTTGCAGAGCACTCACATCATTCTTATTCGCAGCCTCTTGCACCACCGCAAAAATATCTGAAGCCTCAGTCGCCTGCTTTTCTTGATGCCAATTCCAGCCACGCCAACCAATGAGAGCAGAAATGCCCAATACTGCACCACCAATAACCGCCAGGCCATTTTGCTTCCACCAATCTTTCAACGCTTCAACTTGTTGTTCTTCTGTTTCGTACTCAGCCATATTTTCTCGCTTACCTGGTTTATTGCGTATTTAAATAATTATCTAAAAAAGTTAGTACATCACTCTGCGAAACCGTTTCCTGGTCACGCTTTTCACGCATATATTTTACCGTGACATTTTGGTTTTTCAGCTCATCTTCACCCAAAATAAAAGCCAGCCTAGCTTTTGACTTATCGGCTCGCTTCATCTGTGATTTTATACTACCTCCACCGCAATTTGTTACCACAGAAGATATAGGTAGCTGCGTGCGAAGTTGGTCTGCAAGCTGCAAACCTGCCATTTCTGCCTCCTCTCCCATGAGCACCATATATACATCTGCCCCAGAAGCATTTACCAATGAATCCGCTTGTTGAGTGCCTTCCAGCAATGAGGCCAACCTTTCTAAGCCAATCGCAAAACCCGCTGCAGGGCATGGCTTGCCACCCAATTGATCTACTAAACTATCATATCGGCCTCCAGCACAAATTGTAGCTTGAGCACCTAGCCCTTCAGCAATCCATTCAAATACGGTTTTGCTGTAATAATCCAAACCACGCACAAGACGAGGGTTTATGGTGTATTCGATATTTGCACCATCCAATCGTTTTTGTAATTGCAAAAAGTGATCTGCTGATTCGGCATCCAAATACTCCAATAAACTCGGAGCATTTTGAATGATCTCTTGTAAATCAGGATTTTTACTATCCAAGATGCGTAATGGATTTGTGTGCAAGCGCTGCTTTGCTTCGTTATCAAGCTGGGATTCGTATTGCTGCAAATATGCGATAAGGGTTTCTCGATATTTTTTTCGTGCTTGCGATGAACCCAAACTATTAATTTCTAATCTTGGCTGCATGGGAAGATTAATTTTCTTCCACATATGAGCACTTAAAATTATTAACTCAGCATCAATATCTGGCCCAACAAAACCAAATGTTTCTACACCAAGTTGATGGAATTGACGGTAACGACCTTTTTGAGGACGCTCATGACGGAAAAAAGGCCCGCAATACCAAAGTCGCTGTGGTTGAGCATACAAAAAACCATGTTGAATACCTGCACGCACGCAACTCGCAGTACCTTCTGGACGCAATGTCAAACTATCACCATTACGATCCTCAAAAGTGTACATTTCTTTTTCTACAATATCGGTAACTTCGCCCAAAGAGCGTTTAAATAGCTCTGTCTGCTCAAGCAGAGGCATACGTATTTCTTGATAACCATATTGTTGCAAAACATTTTGCGTTGCATGCTCGATTGCACGTAACACACCGCTTTCTGGCGGCAACACATCATGCATGCCGCGAATGGATTGGATTCGCTTAGACATTTTTAACTATTAATTTTAGCGGGAGAGGGAAATTAATTGAGCGAGCCGTTCGATACCTGAAATCGTGCTGTTCGATTGCTTCTGCTGTATTGCGAATGATCAAAATAGAGTCCGTTAACTTCAATTACCACACCGGGTGAATTGCCGAGAAAAATCTCAAAGGGTGGTTTGCCACTTAAGTTTCTCACGACTCCAGACTCAATCAAACCTTGCATTAAGGTATTAGAGTCTGCATCCCTGATTTCTGTCCAACTTTTTTCCACATAGGTTACGGTTAGCATCGGCGCGCCATCCACAGAAGTTACAAGAGTAGGATTTCGTGACACCTCTTCCATCGCTTGCTGTTGGTCTGCAGTTACCGTCCCATCCGAACTTGCAACGCTTTGTCCTGCTTCGCTTAATGAAGCATTGGATTTAGATGCTGCCCCTGTGACTAGCCTTTCCTTCGGTACTTTTATCTCTGAATCTTGATCACCGCCAGCTAAGGACTTGTCTAGCAATGACCCATCTGTATTATCTCTATGTATTTTGACTTCATTTCTAACAAGTTCTGCTCCCTGTTCTGGTATTTGATTAACGTCAAACCACCATGTAACCACTAATCCAACAAGTATGCTAAACACAGCCACTGAACTCCATAAAATAGCCGGGTCATAACTTTGCTTAGACTTTCTACTAACTTTTATCACTGGCTCGCAGTGATGCTGATCAAGATACAACTTAGCCACGTTTTCATCGTTGACACCCACTATACGAGCATAGTTACGCAAGTAACCTCGTATATAAGTGGGTTCAGGAAGATTGTCATAATCATCCGTCTCGATTGCCTGGACAATACGTTTTGGTAAATTTATTTGTTCAGCAACATCAGCTTGACTGAGCGCCATGGCAGTACGCGCATTAGCCAACAAAGCGCCAATACTAACGCCTATTTTAGCTGTCTTTTGCGTTTCGCTATTGTTGTTTATTTTCTGCATTCCAATAACTTTCTGCTAACAATCTTGCTTCTTGCGAAGCAGGAAATAACCTTTTTAATTGATGCGCATAATCTTCAGCTTTGCCTGGATTACCAAGTCCAACTTCTGTTTGGTATGCCATCCACAAAGATTGCGAATTATGCTTAGATACACTTTCAAATTTTTGAAAATAATATGATGCTTGCTCGTATTCCTGACGCTCAAACGAAAGCAACCCCATATGATACAAAGCAGAAGGTTGCGAGGCATACTTTTCTAAGGACTTTCGAAAATACTCTTCAGCTTTTACTTTATCAGGTAACTTTAAAAAACAAGTCCCCGCATTAGCGTACGCAGAAGAGGCATCATCGTATAAAGGATTTTCAATTGCGCTGAGAAATTCTTTTTCAGCCTCAAGAACTCTATCTTGATTACACAAGAACGTGCCGTAATTATTATGTGCTTTCGAATCTTTTGGGTCTAAGGAGATAGCTTTGCGGAAATGCTTTTCTGCCACATCGTACTCGCCCAATCTTTCTTGCAATAAAGCAAACACCCAGTGTGCTGTGGCTGACTTTGGGTCTTGCCTAATTGCGCGACGTAATTTTTCATCTGCCAACTTATATTCGCCCTTACCCAAATAACGCACTCCGAGTTGAATATTAATTTCAGCAGCTTTTTGATTTTCGGATAAAGGAGCATCAGCGTCAGGTGTTACACATGCAGACAACAATAGTATTAACATGCTCAAGACAAATAGATTGCGTAACATTATGCGCATGTGAACTCAACTTTTTGCTTTAGTAAATCTGCTTCGTAGAGCTTTTCATAGTGGCGCTTACGTTTAGCTTTATCTTGAATATCGCCCGCCAATTGCCCACAAGCGGCTGCGATGTCTTCGCCTCGTGGCCGTCGCGTAATAGTGGTAATGCCAGCAGCTTGCAAAATATCTCTAAACGTCTCAATCGCTTGATCCGTAGAACGCTGATAACCCGAGTTAGGAAAAGCATTAAAAGGAATAAGATTTACCTTAGAAGGTAGATTCTGAATTACTTTTACTAACTGTGTAGCGTGCTCAGGCTTATCGTTTACTTGATCCAACATGACGTACTCAAATGTAATACTGTGCTTGCGATGCTTATCTTCCAAAAAGCGATGGCATGCGCTGATTAATTCAGAAATTGGATAGCGGCGATTTAAAGGTACTAACTGGTTTCTAACTTCATCATTTGGCGCATGCAAAGACACAGCCAAACTCACATCCAAAGCTTCTCTTAATTTATCAATCTTCGGCACCAAACCAGATGTACTGACCGTAACTTTACGCTTACCTAATCCATAAGCATTGTCATCCATCATAATCTGGATCGCTTTGACTACATTGTCAAAATTTGCCAGTGGCTCGCCCATTCCCATAAATACTACATTACTGATTACACGCGCTTTATTCAGTTGTTTGCGCAAACGATGCTCTGCAAACCATAACTGGGCAATAATTTGAGCAGAACTGAGATTGCCAGCAAAACCTTGTCTCGCAGTGGCACAAAAAGTGCAGTCCAGTACACAGCCCACCTGAGAAGACACACAGAGCGTGGCTCTATCATCTTCAGGTATGTACACAGTTTCAACTGCATTTTTGTCATCTACACGCAACAACCATTTTCGTGTGCCATCGATTGAAACCTCTTCACTTAGCATCTCCGGCATTTGCATCTGAGCATTTTCGCTTAACCTATCTCGCAAGGATTTACTTAGATTAGTCATTTGCTCATAATCAGAAACACCTTGCTGGTGTGTCCACTTCATAATTTGAGTGGCACGAAAAGATTTTTCTCCCATAACAGAAAAAAATTGCTCAAGATCTTGCTGCGGCATGCCCATCAAGTTTTGTGAGTTTATATTCTGTTGAGTAATTTTCATGCTGCAGTTTATAGCTTTTTGTTGTTAGCTTATTTGCGAGGATAAATTTGTCTTTCTGGGAAAAAGAAACCAATTTCCCGTTGTGCATTCTCTACTGAGTCCGAACCATGCACTGCATTATGTGCATTTGATGTTGCAAAGTTTGCACGTATGGTTCCAGGCTCGGCTTCACCAAACATGGTTGCGCCCATAACTTTTCGATACTTCTTAATTGCATCTTCCCCTTCAAGCACTTGCACAATTGTCGGTCCCGAAGTCATGAACACAATTAAATATTCGTAAAATTCTTTTCCTTTATGAACTTCATAAAATTCAGCGGCTTGCTTTTTACTCATTCGAGTCATTTTTACTGCAATTATTGATAGACCCGCACTCTCAATTTGTGCTTCGATTTTTCCAATTACATTATCTTGCACAGCATCAGGCTTGATGATGGACAAAGTGCGTTCCATTGCCATGAGGTTTAAGGCTCCTAATTAATATAAAATCCAGCTATTCGGGCTTACGAATTGATTTAACGTAATATTCCCTGATATTTCAATGGATTCTACTCCTTGAGAGTGGCGGGAGGCAATGCCTCGAAGGGACGGAAAGGATGCAAAATTGTCCAGCTGTCAGGCGGTGATTCCGCTTTTATAGAATGACTACTAAACCGGGGTTAATCTCTCTCATCTAACCACGCCATTTGAATAGCCTCGAGAATCTTCTCATTAGATGATTCGGGGTCATCCTGAAACTCTTCCAATGCACAAATCCAGGTGTGCAGGTCTGTAAACCGAATATATTTTGGGTCCACATCAGGGTGCGCCTCATCCAAAGCTATAGCGATATCAAGCGAGTCGGTCCATTTTAATTCCATTCACATACCCTCTAATATTTAATATTTTTAACAGCTTCTTATATTGAAAATAGTGGATTTTGCTTCGATACGAGGCACGTTGCTTTTGAGGAACGCAGTTTGCTTGATAGTAAATGAGTATCGCAAAAAGTAGCCGTAACGAAGTACCGGGACAAAAGACGCATTTTCAATGGTTTTCGGATACCATATTGATAGTGTATTTCGGAATCTCAATCACCAAATCCTCATCACCCACTATCGCCTGGCAACTTAAGCGTGAATCTGGCTCCAAGCCCCAAGCCTTATCCAAGTAGTCTTCTTCATTCTCTTCAGCCTCCGCAAGAGAATCTAGCCCCTCACGCACATAAACATGGCATGTCGTGCAGGCGCATGATTTCTCACATGCGTGCTCGATATCCACATCATTAGAAAGTGCTGCATCACAAATACTGACACCTGCTTCCACCTCTATGACCTTGCCTTCTGGGCAAATCTCTTCATGAGGCATTATTTTAATTGTTGGCATCTTTAAACTCTTCTATTCAAATTCTTCTACTTTATGACCTTTCATAACTTTCTGCACACTACTATTCATACGGCGTGCAATAAACTCTTCACTTTCACTTTCTAAATCTTTAATAGCTTGCATGATACTCTCGCCATCATCACTCTGACGCGCTTTCAACAATACACTTTTAGCCTGTTCTATTTTAGCTATTTCATCTTTAGTTAATAAATCACCATCTTTGTCTAATGCAGACCTCAATGCTTCTACTACACGATCCGCTTCTACTTGCTGCTCAGCTAACTGACGAATATGCATATCATCTTCAGCATGTGCAAATGAATCTTTTAACATGCCTTCAATCTCAGCATCCGTTAGACCATACGAAGGTTTAACTTCAACACTGGCACGCGCACCACTGCTTTCTTCTTCTGCGCTCACACTCAATAAGCCGTCTGCATCCACCTGAAAGGTAACTTTAATATGTGCCGCCCCCGCCACTCTTGGTGGGATATCTGTTAAATCAAATGTTGCCAATGAGCGACAATCCGCGACTTTTTCACGTTCACCTTGCAACACATGTACTCGCATTGCCGTTTGACCATCTTTAAAGGTGGTAAATTTTTGCGCCATGGTCACGGGAATAACCGTATTACGGTCAATAATTTTCTCAACCAACTCACCCATCGTCTCAATCCCTAAAGACAGAGGCAAAACATCTAATAGCAACATATCTTCATCAGGATTATTACCTGCAAGCTTATCGGCTTGCTGAGCCGCACCGATGGCTACCACCTTATCTGGATCAATATCGGTTAATGGTGGCTTGCCAAAAAACTCAGCCACTTTTTCACGCACATACGGAGTTCGTGTTGAACCACCGACCATTACCACATGCTGAACTTCTGCGGGCTCGATCTCAGCTTCTCGAATCGTCTTACGACACCAAGCAATGGTCTTGTTGATATGAGTTCCGATTAACGTTTCAAACTGCTCTCGTGACAAAGTAACTTCAAAGTTATTGACATCATTTAGTTGCACGCTTACTAGCGCCTCATCATCACTACTTAAAGCTTCTTTAACACGGCGGGCTTCTTTCATAACCCTGCGCATCATTTGATGATTATCAGTTGCTTCCTGATTAACTTCTACACCCGCTAGCTTTAATATCCATGAAGCAATTTCACGATCAAAATCATCACCACCTAAGGCAGTATCACCACCCGTTGACAAAACCTCAAAAACACCTTTTGTTAGCCTTAAAATTGAAATATCAAACGTGCCACCACCCAAATCATATATAGCCGTTATTCCTTCTGCTTTTTGATCTAAACCATAAGCAACAGCTGCCGCAGTAGGCTCATTAAGTAAGCGAAATACATTTAACCCTGCCAGCGTTGCTGCATCTTTAGTTGCTTGGCGTTGCGCATCATCAAAATACGCTGGTACCGTTATTACCACGCCCACCAAATCTCCGCCTAAACTTACTTCAGCTCGCTCACGCAAATTCTTCAAGATCTCAGCAGAAACTTCTACCGCAGTAACCTCACCCGCAACCGTACCAATGCGGGGCACATTACTTTTATGCTCTACAAATTTATAAGGCAGATACCCTTCCAGTGTGGATAGATCACTTTTCGACCTGCCCATTAGACGCTTCACAGAAGCTAGTGTATTCAGAGGATCGGTAGTGGCATGTGATAACGCTTCAGCACCCACCATAGTTTTATCATTGTCGGTGTAACGCACAACCGAAGGTAGAATATGCTCACCATTTTCGTCTGCAAGCGTTTCGGCAATCCCACTACGTACGGTAGCGACAAGAGAATTTGTCGTACCTAGATCAATACCCGCTGCAAATTTATGCTCATGCGGAGCAGTTGACTGACCTGGTTCTGAGATTTGCAGTAGCGCCATGTTAGAGAAGGTTTTCTTCGTGTTGTTCTTGCTTCTTACGAACCTGATTCGTTAAACGTTCATAAAACTGTAACTTTAACGCGGTTTCTTTTGCAGCATCGAGCTCATTATTTTCAAATTGAGCAGATAATTGTGAAACAAGTTGCTGCTGTTGCTGCTTAAGTTGTTTCGACAAAGCGTCAAGCGCATCCAATGGATTCTCAGCACCACTTGCATTTTCAACTTGCTCATGCAGCTCCATTGTTTGCATTAAGAACTCTGCGTCACTAGACGTCTCAGTATCTGCATTGAACTCAATATCACTCAACTTTAAAAGATAATGCGAACGTTTTAGATCACTTTTTAATGTTGTGTAAGCCTCATTCACATACGGCGTAGTTTGCACTGATATGCGACGCTCTTGATCACTCGCATTAGCAAAACGATCTGGGTGCAATTCACTTTGCAGTGCTCGATACTTTTCAGCCAACTGATCTTGATCAATTACAAATGACTCAGCAAAACTAAACAGCTCGAAATAGTTTCGAGTGAGATCGATATTCATATTTAATATTCTTAAAAAGAAATTTTAAGAGCCTTTAGAATTGTAGATTTTATTGTGGTGTGAGGCGCGTTAATTTCGAAGAACGGAGTTTGCTTCTAGAAATGAGTACCAAAAAAAATTAACAGCAACGAAGCACCACTACAAAAGATGCATTTTAAAATTAGACGCTGAAGCTTTCTCCACACCCGCATCTATCTTTCTCATTAGGGTTGGTGAACTTAAATCCTTCATTCAAACCTTCACGGGTAAAATCTAATTCCGTACCGCTTAGATAGACCATACTTTTAGGGTTAATAATAACCTTTACACCCTTATCTTCAAAAATCTGGTCTTCTTCTTCGACTTGATCCGCAAACTCGATGGTATAGGCCATTCCAGAACAGCCCGTTGTCTTAATACCCAAACGCACACCTACACCTTTACCTCGTTTCTCAAGGTAATTTTTTACATGGGTTGCTGCGCTTTCGGTTAGTGAAATAGACATATTAATTACTCTACTTAAGCAATCTTCTTTTGTTGTTGCCCGTCTGCCTTAGACTTAAGATCGGTAATAGCCGCTTTAATAGCGTCTTCAGCTAATACTGAGCAGTGAATTTTAACTGGAGGAAGTGCAAGTTCTTCCGCAATATCAGTATTTTTGATTTCGCTTGCTTGATCAAGTGTCTTACCTTTAACCCACTCGGTTAATAAGCTAGACGAAGCAATCGCAGAACCGCAACCGTACGTTTTAAACTTTGCGTCTTCAATTACACCATCGCTACCGACTTTAATTTGTAATTTCATCACGTCACCGCAAGCAGGCGCACCTACCATACCGGTACCAACGGTTGGATCATCTTTTTCAAAAGACCCTACGTTGCGTGGATTTTCATAGTGATCTAACACTTTGTCGCTGTATGCCATCGTTATCGTCTCCTATATTTCCTAATTATATTCTTTACTATAAATTTCTAATGTTAATGAGCGGCCCATTCAATCGATTTAAGATCGATACCTTCTTTAAACATATCCCACAAAGGCGAAAGGTCACGTAACTTAATTACTGCATTTCGAATTAACTCTACAGCGAAATCTACTTCTTCTACTGTAGTAAAACGGCCGATAGTGAATCGAAGCGAGCTATGCGCAAGCTCATCATCTCGACCAATTGCACGTAACACATAACTTGGCTCAAGCGATGCACTTGTACAAGCAGACCCGGAAGATACCGCAATATCTTTCAGTGCCATGATTAAACTCTCACCTTCCACATAGTTGAAGCTAACATTCAGGTTACCCGGAATACGCTGCTCTAAGTCGCCATTGACATAGATTTCTTCCATATCCTTTAGACCATTCAATAATCTATTGCGTAGCATCAAAATGCGTTCGTTATCTGATGCCATTTCTTCTTTGGCAATACGAAACGCTTCACCCATACCTACTATTTGATGGGTAGCTAGAGTGCCTGAACGCATGCCACGCTCATGACCACCGCCATGCATTTGAGCCTCGATTCGAATGCGTGGCTTCCTGCGCACATACAATGCACCAATACCTTTAGGGCCATATGCTTTATGCGCAGACATGCTCATTAAGTCGACATTCATATCTTCTACATCAACCGCTACTTTGCCCGGGCTTTGTGCAGCATCAACATGAAAAACTATTTTTCGTTCGCGGGTAATTTCACCAATCGCTTTAATATCCTGAATGACACCAATCTCATTATTGACATGCATAATAGAAACTAAAACAGTGTCTTCACGAATAGCCGCTTTTAAAACCTCTAGGTCAATCAGACCATTATCACGTGGCTCTAAATAAGTTACCTCAAAACCTTCACGCTCAAGTTGACGGCAAGTATCTAACACGGCCTTGTGTTCGGTCTTACAAGTAATGATGTGCTTGCCATTTTTTTGATAAAAATGTGCAGCACCTTTAATGGCTAAGTTATTAGATTCAGTAGCACCACTGGTCCATACAATTTCTTTTGGATTTGCATTAATTAATGCAGCAACATTTTTGCGCGCCTCTTCAACTGCTTTATCTGCATCCCATCCAAAAACATGGCTACGTGAGGCAGGGTTTCCAAAATTTCCTTCTTTGGTTAAACAGTCCATCATCGATTGCGCAACACGCTCATCCACTGGCGTGGTTGCACTGTAGTCTAGATAAATTGGTACTTGTACGTCTGTCACTTTTGTTTCCTTAAAATAGCCTGGCTTTAATAAAATTCTGTTAACTAAACTCTATAGTGTGCACTTGCTGGTTGTTGCTTAAGTCTTGGCGATTCGCTACTTCACGCACACTTAAGTCACTCACTGCTTGTGCAAGACTGATGTTAGAGAGGTAACTTCTTATTTCACCACTCAAGTTTTCCCACAAGTCATGCGTTAAACAACGTTGATGATTCTGGCAATCTGCTTTACCACCACAACGCGTGGCATCTACATTTTCATCTACCGCATCAATTACATCTGAAATAGCAATCTGCTCTGAATCAACCGCTAGCGAATAACCACCACCTGGGCCACGGGTACTTTTTACTAAACCCTGCTTACGTAGACGCGTAAACAATTGTTCTAAATACGACAGCGAAATGCCTTGTCGATCCGCTATATCTGACAACGAAACCGGGCCTGTTTGATGATGCAATGCGATATCAAACATCGCAGTTACTGCATATCGCCCTTTAGTGCTCAATTTCATGGTGCGCCGTCCTCGTCATGCTTAGCTTAAGTACTATGGTTTCAGTATAACAAATAACCCAGTAGTTTACTCAGGTATTATAGGGAGGAGATGAATAAACGGCACTATCCCCAAGGTAGTGGGAATAGGGATAGCAGAAAAATACCTCTATAAAAAAAAGGTTTTAGCTGCTTAATTATGGAACCCACTTGTCTAAAGCTTTTGTCTGACGTTTCACCTTTTGCACTGCACTAAGAATACCGCGCAGTATATTGGTTTCCACCAAGGTTGGCCGAGCTCGGCTATAAAGATGGCGCAAGCGTCGCATCAACAACTTAGGTTGCTTAGGATCGAAAAACTCTATTTCCTCTAGCACTTGCTGCATGTGACCAAACAAATTTTCTAATTGCCCTACGGTAGCCAAAGGATCAACTCCTCCTTCAGGCTCATGACCATTATTCGTGTCTTTACCAGTAGATGTATTGGTAGATTTATTGGCAGAAGACTTTTTTAGAAAGGCACTATAAATCTCATAACAAATCACCTGCACAGCGGATGCTAAATTTAACGAGCTAAATTCCCAGTTCGCAGGGATGGTTGTCAAATAATGGCATTGATCCAGTTCTTCATTAGTGAGACCGCTACTTTCACGCCCAAACACAATGGCTACATTACCTTGCTCAAGTTCTTGCCATACCCTCGCACCCACATTATCAGGGGTAATTTCAGGACACTGCAATCCTCGCTCACGAGCACTTGCTCCCACAACGAAAGTACAATCTGCAATCGCATCTTTAAGTGAATTACACACAACCGCTCTCTCAAGCACATCTATTGCACCTGTTGAGCGCGCTCTTGCTTCTCCACTTGGAAAATCTTCTGGATTAACTAATACCAAGTTTTCAATACACATGGTTTTAGCCGCACGCGCAGCCGCACCAATATTTCCTGGGTGCGAAGGTTCGACCAAAACGATTTTGATTTGATTAGGTTTGTTCACTTTGATGATAAATATTCGAAATGATCAGAAGAGATATTTTTTAGTGCTGATTTTTGCTCCACGGTAATTACTCTAGCTTCCGCTTCCATGAAATCATGCAAAATCTGCATGCCGTACTACCCGTACATTAAGAGTATACGTAATTTATGGGTCAGTGCTATGCTGCGTTAAATTTTTTCACATACTAGCTATATTAATTCATCATGCAAGCCACATTAAACATTGCAATCGAAGCTGCACGCGAAGCCGGGAAAATTATTTTCCGCAACATGTCTCGTGTTCATTCATTAAATATTAAAACAAAAGAAAAGAATGACTTTGTAAGCGAAGTGGATCTGCAAGCAGAACAAGAAATCATTAACGTCATCCATCGCGTCTATCCCCAGCATGGAATTCTTGGCGAAGAATCTGGCTCAAGGTTTAGCGGTAAAGATGATGAATATCAGTGGATCATCGATCCTTTAGACGGCACCACCAACTTCTTACGTGGATTCCCGCATTATTCAGTATCAATTGCACTTAAACATAAAGACCGACTTGAAGTAGCGGTAATTTATGACCCATTTAAAGATGAATTATTTTGTGCTGGTCGCGGTAACGGCGCATCCTTAAACGATAGGAAGATTCGAGTCTCCAAATTACCAAGTTTTGAGGGCGCATTATTGGCAACTGGGTTCCCGTATAAAGAAAACCAAAACATCGATACTTATTTGGCGTCGCTTAAAGACATCATGCTGCAAACTGCTGGCATTCGCCGCGCTGGCTCAGCCGCACTCGATCTTGCTTATGTTGCAGCAGGACGTGTAGATGGCTTTTGGGAATTTGGTTTAAATACTTGGGATATTGCAGCGGGCTGTTTAATCGTTCAAGAAGCTGGAGGATTGATAGGTGATCCAGAAGGCGGACACACCTATTTAGAAACTGGAAATATTGTTGCAGCTAATACAAAGATTTTTCGTTTACTGTTACAAAGCCTAAATAAGTCTAATTAAAAAACTTATACCTGACTTCCATCATCGTTGGGATTTTCCACTTCAGCTTGCATAAGGTCTTCTTTACTTACATCAAGCGCTAGCAATGCTGAACTGGCTACGTAAATAGACGAATAGGTACCCACTATCACACCAACAATTAAGGCGATAGAAAACGAATGAATTACTTCGCCACCAAACACAAATAACGCAATTAGCACTAATAAAGTAGTTATCGACGTCATCAAGGTCCGAGATAATGTTTGGTTAATTGAAGTATTAAGCACTCCTTCTGATGTAGCCTTGCGAATACGCCTAAAGTTTTCACGTATACGATCAAACACCACAATTGTATCGTTAAGCGAGTAACCAATTACTGCCAGCAGTGCTGCCAACACAGTAAGGTCAAATTCAATTTGCGTGATTGCAAAAAATCCAACCACTAAAATCACGTCATGTATAAGCGCTGCAACCGAACCCAAGGAAAAACGCCACTCAAAACGCAAGGCGACATAAATCAGTATGCCAATCAAAGCATACAGCATGGCCAACCCGCCCTTATCGCGTAATTCATCCCCCACTTGTGGACCAACGAATTCAACGCGTCGCATCTCAGGTGCGCCAGTAGAAACGAGCGACCCTAGTACTCGATTACTTAATGCAGCTTTATCTGCATCCTTATCCGTTACCGGCAAACGAATCAGCACATCTTTCGCAGTACCAAAGTGCTGCACAATAGCATCACCGTAACCGCTTGAGGCTAACGCTTTCCTCACTGACTCAAGCTCTACAGATTCCGCATAACCCACCTCAACCAATGTTCCACCGGTAAAGTCGACACCCAAATTTAAACCGCGCATTCCCATCGCAGCGATAGAAATTATAATTAAAATAAGCGAAATTATTACAGCAAGCTTGCGCTTACCCATGAAATCAAAATTGAGATTGTTTTTTAGAAGTTGCATAAACTTAAATTGAAAGCGAAGGGGTTTTTTTATTGCCGTAATATAAATTAGCCAATGCTCGTGTTCCCATAATTGCAGTAAACATTGAACATACAATCCCAATGGATAATGTCACTGCGAAACCTTTGATGGGTCCGGTACCAAAAACGAATAAAACTAACGCCGCTATCAATGTAGTGATATTTGCATCGGCAATTGTGGACAGCGCCTTTGCATAACCAGAATGAATGCTTGCTTGCGGCGAATTTCCATTTCGCAATTCTTCGCGGATACGCTCAAAGATCAAAACATTGGCATCCACAGCCATACCCACTGTTAATACTATCCCGGCAATCCCAGGAAGAGTAAGCGTTGCACCTGGGATTAACGACATAACACCAATAATCAAAACCAAGTTAGCTGCCAAAGCAATGTTCGCAGCCAAACCAAATGCTTTGTAGTAAAAAAGCATAAATATCATCACCAAGACCAAACCAATTAATATTGATTTTTTACCCAACTCAATATTTTGTTTACCTAAACTCGGGCCAACTGTGCGCTCTTCAACAATTTCTACCGGCGCTGCAAGAGCACCCGCACGCAATAACAAAGAAAGCTTAAGAGCTTCATGCGTTGAATCCAATCCTTCAATTTGAAAACGTTTGCTTAACTGTTCTTGAATTCTAGCAACATTAATTACTTCTTCGCTCTTAATCGTTTTTCTAATTTTCTCGCCATCTTTATTCACAGTGATGGTTTTATTATCAATAAATACAACTGCCATGAGTTTCTTTATATTTTCGCCAGTCACCTTACTAAATCGACTCGCACCTTGACCATCCAACGTTATAATTACTGCAGGCGAACCATTTTCATCAAATCCTGAATTAGCATTTATGATGCGATCGCCCGTCAACATCACATTGCGTTTCAACAAGATTGGATTTTTACTATCACGTTCATAGTACAAAACAGAACCCACAGGCACTCGCCCTGTATCGGCTGCTGCAAACGGATCATTTTGTTCATCCACCATTCGAAACTCAATCGTTGCAGTCGCACCTAGTATCTCTTTAGCTTGCGCAGTGTCTTGCACACCCGGTAACTGCACTACAATCCGCTCTGCACCTTGCTGCTGAATAAGTGGTTCCGCCACACCTAATTCATTTACACGATTACGCAGAGTCTGAATATTTTGTTGAATTGCTAAGGATTGAATTTCTTTCGCGGCATCTTCACTGATTCTGGCTGTAACGAAGTAATCACTTCCCTCATTACTTTCATCAAACACAAGCTCTGCACTGTATTCTTTTCTTAAAGCCTCTAAGCCAGTCGTTTTGCTTTCTGCGTCTCTAAACTTAACTCTTACTTCATCTTTACTTTGTGTCACAGAAAAACGTTTTTGTTTTGCTTCACGCAACGACGTTCTAAAAGATGAAACGTAGTTGTTAATGGCTTTTTCTTTAGCCGCCTCCATATCCACCTGCAAAAGAAAATGCACACCACCTCGTAAATCTAAACCTAGGTTCATCGGAGAGGCGCCCAAGCCTCTTAACCAATTAGGAGTATCCGATGCTAAATTTAATGCAACGATATGCTGACCATCCAAAGCATCTTTTGTTATCTCAGATGCCTGTAGTTGTTTTTCAGTATCTGCAAAACGCAATAAGATTCGACCATCTTGTTGCTCTTCACCCAGAGACTTAATACCTTTCTTAGTAAGCGCTTGCTTAACAACATCTAGTGTTGTTTCACTTAGCTCTCCAGACTCATGAGAAACTTGTACCGCTGGAACATTGGGATATAAATTGGGCAACGCATACAACGCAGCCGCTACAACGATGAATGCAATCAGCAGATACTTCCACAGGGGGTAATGATTCATTGGAACCACGGTCGTTTACTTAGCCTTTTAGTAATTAGTTAATTGAAAATAGAGAGCGCAATTTAGTCTTGCTTAAGCGAACCTTTTGGCAATACTTTAGCGATTGAATTTTTTTGTAGCTTAACTACAACTCCTTCAGATACTTCTATTTGTAATGAGTTGTCTCCGACCTTTGTAATCTTGCCGAGCATGCCACCAGTAGTCTCTACTTCATCCCCTTTAGAAAGCGAACCAATAAGACCTTGATGCTCTTTAGCTCTTTTTTGTTGTGGCCGAATAATCATGAAATACATGATGGCAAAAAAAATGCCTATCATGATGAACATTTCATAGCCGCCGCCTGCCGGTCCTGCTACTCCCTCAGCCATGGCGTCTGATATCAAAAACATATTATAGGTACTGACTCAAATTCGAAGCGGCGTATTATGCCACAGTCTTCGCGCTGTGCGACTGCAAACCATAAAACTCTTGCATATAAGTTTGCAGGCTACCTGCTGAAATGGCCTGGCGCAGCTCGTGCATTAAGGTCTGATAGTAAAATAAGTTGTGTACGGTATTCAGTCTGAGCCCCAGTATTTCCCCACATTTGTCCAAATGACGAAGATATGCACGCGAATAGTGCTGACATGTATAGCACCCGCATGTCTCATCAATGGGCTTCGTATCATCATTGAATCGACTATTTCTGATTTTTAACACACCTTTGCGGGTATATAAGAAGCCTGTACGAGCATTTCGGGTAGGAATCACACAATCGAACATATCCACACCCCTACAAACAGCTTCAACAATATCGGCAGGTTTACCAACCCCCATTAAATAGCGGGGTTTATCTGTAGGCAAAAAAGGCAAAGTGATATCCAGCATCGCTTCGCGCTCTTGAGATTGCTCCCCTACCGCAAGTCCTCCGACGGCATAGCCATCGAAGCCGATTTTCAGTAATTCGTCTACAGACTGTTCACGCAAATCAGCGTGCATGCCGCCTTGCACAATTCCAAATAATGCGCCTTGATTTGTACCATGCGCTTCTTTGCATCGCTTGGCCCAACGCATTGACAGCTGCATTGAAGTTTTAGCTTGTTCATGGGTCGCTGGATGCGCAGTGCACTCATCCAGCACCATGATGACATCCGAATTTAATGTTTGCTGAATTTGGATTGCTGATTCTGGACTTAGGAAAACTTTGGCGCCATCAACCGGTGACCTAAAAGATACACCCTCTTCTGTCATTTTACGCATTGCAGCCAAACTAAAAACTTGAAAACCACCCGAGTCTGTCAAAATTGGCCCTTGCCAATGCATAAAATCATGCAAACCACGAAACTGCTCAATTACTTCCATACCTGGCCGCAACATAAGATGGAATGTGTTGCCCAAAATCATCTGCGCACCAAGGCCTTGCAACTCTTCCGGCATCATAGCTTTTACCGTTCCATAGGTACCCACCGGCATAAATGCCGGCGTGTCCACATTGCCACGCTCAAAACTCAATTGCCCAAGACGCGCATTACCATCTATTGTAGAAACTTTAAATTCCATCGTTAGCTTTTATTCTTTAATTTTCTGGCTTTATTTGTTGACAAGGGCTTTCTATAAACATTGCATCACCATAACTGTAAAATCGGTATTTCTCTGTAACCGCATGTTGATATGCGGACATCACCGTTTCATATCCTGCAAATGCACTTACTAACATCAGTAATGTAGATTTAGGTAGGTGGAAATTCGTGATCAACACATCGATTACGTTAAACTTATACCCTGGGAAAATAAACAAACTAGTATCCATTTCATAAGGCTCCAGCTTCCCACCCTGCGCAGCAGATTCTAAGGCTCTTGCTACGGTTGTACCTACCGCAACAACTCGGCCGCCGCGTTTTTTACAGGCTTTTATTTGCTCACACACCTGCTCAGACACGATTACTTTTTCCGCATGAATTTTATGCTCTCTTATATTATCTTCACGAACAGGCTGAAAAGTCCCTGCCCCTACATGCAAGGTGATACTCGCTGATTGCACACCTTTTTGTTGCAGCGCTGCTAATATTTGTTTATCAAAATGCAGCCCAGCGGTAGGGGCTGCAACCGCACCTTTATGTTTTGCATACACTGTTTGATAACGATCATCATCGTTTTTTCCTGGAGGGCGCTGAATATACGGTGGCAATGGTATTTGCCCATGAGTTTCTAATAAACGTGCAACATCTGCTTCTTGCTTGAATTCTAGAACAAAAAAATCATTTTGCCGTCCCTGCACAATCGCTATTACATTTTCAGCAAAAATAATTTCCGCACCAGGCTTTGGGCTTTTACTCGCTTTGAGTTGCGCCCACACAGTATGAGAATCAACAATTCTTTCTAATAAGAACTCCACTTTCCCACCTGACGCTTTGTAACCAAACATGCGTGCAGGTATTACTTGCGTATCATTTAAAACCAAAAGATCTTCTGGCTGCAGTAATTGCAATAAATCAATGAATTTCAAATCATTAAAAGATGTTGCATGAGTTTTAAACTGTAATAGACGACTTGCTGTACGTTCTAGCAATGGATCCTGTGCTATCAGCCCCTCAGGAAGGTGATAGTCAAATTGTTCTAGATTCATGCTTTTGGCTCATTCCCTGATTTCAAAATATTTCTTTTTTTATTGTTATGGCAATATCTTGCTAGCTTAGCAATTTGCGCTACACTAGACACCGATTGGGCACAGACTTGCCGGGGTGGCGGAACTGGTAGACGCGCCGGATTCAAAATCCGGTTATGGAAACATAGTGAGAGTTCGATTCTCTCCCTCGGCACCAATGTTATATAACTTAATGTTCACCATCCAATACATCTGCAACACCCCTTATATATCCAGTGCAACGCCCTTGACTTAAATAATATCTAGCGTCCTCCTTCTTATCTTCACAGTAAGACAGCCATTGATTGCTATCCGTTGCAAAACACAGCGAGGGTGTT
>CAXMUG010000143.1:0-9397 GCA_964196535.1 uncultured Mycobacterium sp.
ACCCACAAATACAACAATTAAACGGAAGCGTAAACTATGTAAACACCCAAAAGCATGGTGGTAAATCTGTTGATCGAAACCAAGACTATGTAAATTATCAAGCTGGGCCAAATATAGTCTGGGAACTTGATTTTTGGGGCCGTTTTAAACGTGGCATAGAATCTGCCGATGCTGCTTTTTTTGCATCAATCACTAATCAGCAGGATTTGCAGGTGTTACTTAGCGCACAAGTTGCTGACCTATACTTTGCGTATCGCACCACATTGCAAAATATTTCTATCACGCAAAAGAATGCTGGCTTTCAAAAGCGAAGCTTTGATATTACGAAGTTGCGATTTGATAATGGTCAGGATTCAGAACTCGATTTTCAACAGTCAAAAACATTATATCTCTCTACGTTATCTAATATCCCTAATATAGAAATCACAGCAACTCAAATTCGTAATGCACTAGGCGCATTACTTGGGCGTGCGCCTGGTGATTTGCCAGAACTAGCGGGTGTAACCGGACAGTTGCCAACAGTTGAACCAATAGTTATTCAAGATATTCCGGCACATTTACTGATGCGTCGACCAGACATTAGAACAGCGGCCTCACAAGTTGCAATCCAGTCAGCTCAGATAGGTATAGCGGAGGCTGACTTCTATCCAACGGTATCGCTGCTCGGTAACATTGGATGGTCGGGTAGCACCTTAGACGGAAGTCCCGACACTGGCCTAGTATCAGTAGGAAGTGGAATAAGTTGGAATATTTTTGACTATGGCCGCATAAAAAATAATGTACGGCTACAAGATGCGCGATTGCAGGAATCCATTGAAGCATTTCAGAACAATGTGCTTCAAGCTGCACAGGAAATTGACGATGCTGCAATTAGTGTCGTAAAAACTCACGAGCAAAAAGATTTATTAAGTGAATCGCTGCGTTCCGCCAATCGGTCGTTAGAACTAGCAAATAAGCGTTACGCAGAAGGATACTCAAATTTTCAGCGAGTAATTGACGCAGAACAAGCTCTGTTAACGCAGTCAAGAAATGAACTAGCCAATCGAGGCAACCACATTAGTGCCATTATCAGTCTTTATAAATCCATCGGCGGAGGTTGGCTTGAAACCCCTATTGATGAACTTATACCACAATCGACAAGAGATAAGATGCAATCACGCAGTGACTGGGGTGATTTGCTCACCGCTCCATTACCCTCACCTTCTTTAGAACCAGGACCCACACCATGAGTGACAATGAATCCACGCCAGACTCGCCAGCAATGGAAAATGCCCCACAACCTGAAAATGCCAAAGAGTCTGTGAGTAAAGTTACAATAGGAGTCTCGGTTATTATATTACTCAGCCTTGTCTGGTATCTATTGGCTGACCGATTTATGCCATACACTACTCAAGCTCGTATTCAAGGTTATGTAGTTGGTGTTGCTCCTAAGGTCGCAGGTTTAGTTACTCAAGTGTGGGTTTCTAATAATGTAACAGTAGAAAAAGATGAAGCTTTATTCGAAATTGATTCTGCTCAGTATAAAATTGCACTAGAAAAAGCGAAATCTGATTTGGAAAAAGCGCACAGACAAGTAGATGCTGGCTCCGCTGCTGTAGAATCTACCCGCGCAAATTTTCGTGCCGCATTAGCCAATGAAGAAAAAGCACAAAAAGACGCAACGCGACTGCAGCACTTGCGAGACGCTGATCCTGGAACGATATCGCTTCGCCGATTAGAAATTTCTCAAGCCACTCTTGATCAAGCACATGCCCAAGTAGCTGCAGCACGCGCAAATATTCAACAAGCCATTGAGCAAAAAGGTGGAGACAATAATGAGAACAACGCATATCTTAATGCTGCGCTAGCGGCTGTAGACAAAGCAGAACTCGATCTAGCAAATACAGTTGTAAAAGCATCTTCTCGAGGAGTGATAACTGATCTTAGTGTCGAAGCGGGTCATTATGCTGGTACTGGTAGCCCAGTTATGACTCTAATTACCATAAATGATGTATGGATTGATGCGCAATTCACTGAAAATAATCTCGGACATATTAATGTAGGCACACCTACAGAAATTCTTTTTGATGCTTTTCCGGGCAAGGTTTTCGTTGGTAAAGTACGAAGTATTGGTCTCGGTGTAGCTGGAAGTCAAAACCCGCTTGCCCCCGGCACTTTGCCAACGATAAGTAACAATAGAGACTGGCTACGCCAATCCCAGCGTTTCCCTGTCATTATTGCTTTTGATCCTCAACAAGACGAAGCTTTATTGACGCAATTGCGGTTAGGTGGACAAGCATCAGTCATTGCATACAGTGAAGGACATAGTGTTTTGAAGATATTAGGAAAAGCACACATTCGAATAATGAGTTGGTTTTCCTACGCATACTAATCATCGGTAGTTATTTAATGCCACTTTCTGCCAGACGTGTACTTCGACTTAGTCTGACCATAACGCTATCGCTAGCAATTTCCTATGCAATTGCTTTGCCATTAGCATTTCTTACACCATTGTTTGCGCTTGTGCTCACCGCTACACCAGCACCCCCACTAAATCTAAAAAAGCTTCTAAGCTTGATATTATTGTTATTAATTACTTTAGGTACCGGCTTGATTGTTCTTCCCTTGCTCAATAAATATCCTGCTACAGCATTACTCATTATTGCAGTTGGTTTGTTCTTAAGTGCATATCTTTCGGTCAAATTAGGCAAAGGATTAGTAGGCACACTATTAGCAGCCGGCTTAACAGTAATTCCTGCTGCAGGTGTTATAGATTATTCATTAGCTGTCGAAGTTATTAAAGCATTTGTAGTAGGAATTAGCCTAGCTATCGCATGTCAATGGGTTGTGTACCCATGGTTTCCTGAAGATAAAACTAAAAATCACATAGACAGTCAGCCAATTCCAAATAATGTAAAACACGCTAACTGGATTGCCCTACGGTTTACACTCATTGTACTGCCACCATTCTTGTTGGCCCTAGCTAACCCAGCCGTGTACCTTAAACTTATAATGAAATCCATAATGCTAGGCCAGCAGAGTTGCGAAGTCAGCGCAAGAGATGCTGGCCGTGAATTATTAGGTTCTACATTTTTAGGCGGTTACTTTGCAATCCTATTTTGGGTTCTACTAAAAATTAATCCAAGCCTGTGGATGTTTTCCAGCTGGATGTTGTTGTTTGGATTGTATTTTTCGAGCAAGATCTTCAGCGTGCTCGCAACACGGTTTACTCCATCTTTCTGGATAAATGTTGTTGTAACTATGCTAATTCTATTAGGAGCAGCCGTTCAAGACAGTGCAAATGGCGATGACGTATACCAAGCATTTATCGTGCGCATGAGTCTTTTTATTGTGGTAGCTTTTTATGCATGGGCGGCAATTTATGTACTAGATTTACTATATAAGCGCAGTCTGCAACGAGCATTGCATTCTTCTTCATCTTTGGAATCACTTTAATGTTAATGAATTTATTATTAGGCTTGTCTACTATGGCAGTTTGCCTCCTGTTGCAATCAGTATTGCTATTCATCGCACTCCGCTATTATGTCAATCACCTGTATCTGGTGAATAGCCCGACGTTCAGATCGAATCTAATAGTGATCAATGGTGTAATGATATTGCTCGTGATTGGCAATTTTATCCAACTAACTATTTGGGCAGTTTTATTTACAATGTTAGGAGAATTCAACGAACTTGCTGAAGCCATTTATCACTCTGCAGTTAACTTTGCCACACTGGGCTATGGGGATTTCGTAATGTCGGACAAGCACAAATTATTGGGTCCTTTAGAAGCAATCAACGGCGTGTTGATGATTGGCGTATCTACAGCGACATTAATGGCAACCGTTCAGGACTCGGTGAAAAAAACAATTCATGCTAGAAAAAAATAAAGCATGCAAGAAAATGAATAGCATAAGTCGCGTTTAACTATTCAAAACATATATAAGCTATATAACTAGTATCTGAAAAATCAATAAATCAGAAGCGGTCCATTACATGGGGTCGTTGCATTAATAGTAGCCTTAATTGTAATGGTTGCAATTGAAGAGGCAGTTGCAAGACTCTACCGATGGTTGGCTTAAGATTCTGCAACAAGAAGAAAATGCGCAACCCAATGCGAAGTGGGCCGGACGAAAATAACCAACCAAAGCACAATTCGAATCAAAACCGTACTAATGCAATAACACTATGAAGTCCGCTTTCAGAAAAAATAAATCTAATTTACATAATTTGTAAATTTTTTTGTAATAACTTTTTTGTAATTACAATATTGAAATAACCTTCTAATACCTTACTATAAAAAGGTCTAATAGTAATTGGTTTTAAACAAAATACTACCGAGCCAATTAGTACTGTATGCGTTGACAAAGCTAGATATAAATCAATAGAATGGATGTTCTTTTACTAATAGCGACTTGTATGTTTTAAAGCTTTAGTAATAGCTAATTTTGCGATACCCCATAATAAGAAAAACGAATGATTAAATATTTCACAACCCTCTCACTCATTTTGCTATTAGCCTATTCACTATCAGCAAGTGCAAGCGACTTTTATGTCTTCCCCGCTAATGGCCAAAGCCAAGAGCAGCAAGAAAAAGATGAATTTGATTGCTACAAATGGGCCAAAAATCAAACAAAATTTGATCCAATGGAAGTGCCGACGGCTTCGTCACCCCCGCCTGCACAAGAAGCACCAAAAGGTGGTGTTCTACGCGGCGCTGCTGTTGGCGGAATTGTTGGCGGAATTGCTGACGGCAAAGGAGGCGAAGGTGCGGCTATAGGCGCAACACTTGGCGGCATGCGCAGACGTAACCAAGTAAACCAGCAAAATCAAGAACGCCAGAATTGGGAACAAGAGCAATCATCTCAATATGCTGCACAACGCAATAACTATAATCGTGCATACGGGGCGTGTTTAGAAGGCAAAGGCTATAACATTAAATGAACTATATTAAATCTATACTTTTAACTCTATTTCTTGCACCGGTAATTGGAATGGCAGCCTTTGCAAATGAATTGGATGGTGCTAACCCTATTACGTGCGCTTCAACCGAATTATTTGAATGCACTATTGAAGATAGCTGTGTGAATGTGCAACCCGAAGAAATTAATGCGCCACAGTTTTTTAAAGTTGATTACAAAAACAAAACTCTCCATCCCATACCTAGTCAAAATAAAAATCATAATACTAAAATTGATTACAGTAAAATCATAGATGGAAAGCTAATTATGCAGGGCATTGATCATGGAGTTGAAGGCGTACGTGACGGCTTAGGCTGGACGCTTTCTGTTAGGCAAGACAATGGCAAGATGACGCTATCAGCTGTAGGTGATGGAGTTAGTTTTGTGATATTCGGTGCATGTACGGAAGATTAGATACTACATAATTCTAATGCTATACAAGGAATAGATAGCACTCTTCCTGCTTCTTTCACACGCTGATCTGCGCTTTTATTCAGTAAGATTATCCTTCCGGATACATTTCGCAACTGAAAATATGCTTCTGTCTAAACCACCCTAAACAACGATTACTGGACAGGCCACTCTCTGTTACAAATTTATACGAGGTTTTAATTTTATTTAATCTTTAACCGCCACTTCCTCTAGTTTCGTATGCATTTTCAACGATAATCATTTTACGTTCAGCCAATTCTTTTTTTGCACGTTGTGATACTTCTCCGGTTACAAATAAAAGTATTTGTATATCCTTCCCAAATTCTGACCTCAATTCTGACTCAAATGCGCTCATTAGCTGCGCGCCATATTCAGACCAATAGCCATTATCAACTAGAAAAGGCAAAACAAAGTGTTTTCTAACTTTAAGTATCGCAAAATTTCTATGCACTACTATAGAAATATCAGTTTCCACTGTAGTTGAAGCGTAATGCCCAATCAACTTGATGATGTTTTGAAAAAAGAACGCATCTTCTTCAGACTCGGCTGTGCTCGCTAATTCAATAAAGTCTGAAACTCCGCCTGTTAATCCCAGATACTCTAGGTTATGCACTATTGCCGTTTGATGACGAGGAGAAAGCCATGAACTATTTAGGAAGCTTTTAATCTTCTCCTTAGGAACATCTAGTTTTTCAAGAACTTTACGATTCAATTTGCGCAATTTTCTTGGCTCGTTGTCACGTATGAGATTATTTATTTTTTGTGTTGCCTTGGTAAATCGCACATCACCCAATGGGGTTAATGCCACTGTGCCTGCCATTTTTCCTTTATAGGAGGCCCAACTAACACTATTCAAATGCTCTTGTAATACTTTATTTGAAGAATACACATCAACATTTAAGTCATATGCTAGTTTGCGTTTTGGAGCAGAATATAAAGTTAAATCTTTCCCAATAGCATCTTCAAATTTATTGGATTTTTTTATTTTATCTAGCTCATCAATCACTCTAATTTCATGCACCAGATGCCCCAACATCTCATTACCATGTGCAACGAATTCACCATACTTGGAATGTATACGATACGTGTTGGTGAAACCGCTCGTAATCACTTCATCGTCAATGGTGTAGAGATCACTCCCTAATAGTTCTTGGGGAACAATATCTTTTACCTCAAGAACTGATGGAGTTTCATACAAACTCTGTTCCGCAAAACTAACAGACATTAAATTAAAAATAATAAATGAGATTGCTAGGATTAAACATCTTTTATACATTTTATTTATCTCTTAATTAATAATTCAGGGTAAGGATATTACTCAGAAAACCATTAACGGCATATTGGAATACCTATATTATAGGGACGGTTCAGTAAGATTCATATAGATGCGAGATATTTTAGTATCTCGTCTCATTAAAAAAGCCAAATTTATTGGGAATTTTTATAACAAACGACAAATCTATAAAGCAGAGGAAAGCAATAAAGAAACCGTGATTTTAACGTTATGCGCACTCGAACATTTCTGATCAAGTTAGTAGCACGCAATTGAATGGCCGCATTTTTATCCGTAAGTTGACGGTAAAGTCATATGAGACATTAAACAAACAAACTTTCACGTTTTTCATTTAACGTCCTGTACAACAGTAATATTCCCTATCTTCTCATTCAGCAATATAAGCACCTATGGTATTATTGAATATTGTAAATTCGTACAGTAAATATTACTATCATTTAGTAAATATCAATAAACATTTCATAACATGGGGTTTAGAATGAAAAAAATAATTTTTGCAATAATGGCTACACTTGTACTTGTCACTACTGGGTATGCAGAAAAACAAACGTTACTAGAACATGTCCAAGAAGCATGCAAAGAAGATAAAGCAAAGTTTTGCAGTCAAGTTAGACCTGGTCAAGAGCGCATGCTCGCTTGCGCATATGCCCACGAAGATAAATTATCTGGTCAATGCTTGAATGCGCTATACGAAGCATCAGCCATTCTAGATGCTGCAGTTGAAACGCTTAATTATCTTGCCCATCAATGCAAAGATGATGTCAAAGCATGGTGCGGGAATGTTAAAATAGGTGAAGGCCGAATACTAACTTGCCTTGACGAAAACCACAGTAAACTAAAAGAAAGTTGTAAAACTGCATTAACGCAAACAGTTGAAAAAAAATAACCCTGACATAATATTCCCTGCGTTAATAAATAATGCAGGGAATAATTTATTTAGGTTATTGCATAGTGGCTGGTCAAGTAATTTACACTTCTAAAGTTGATCCTCTATTGGTAATAACTTTATAAACCCAGTTTTAAACCGTGTCCAAAATCCGGTCTCCGGCTCTTTAGTGTAAATTTTTTCTTTCCCACTATCATAAGCCACCCATTCAAGACTTCCAGAATCATTCAAACGTACTTTATATGCAAATTCGCGCAAGGCTAGTATTTATATATAAAACTATAGTGTATGTTGAATAGCTTATATTCCGATATACTGAACTTGAGTATCTACACCCCTGTATTTAAAGACGTTACAAATGACATCTAGCAAAATTCGATTTGTGAAAACCGGAATATTTTTAATTATCCTATTAATTTTCAATTGCACTGCTATCTCACATGCGCAAGACAATGCTGATCCCAGCCAATGGCAGTTTTCAACCACTATATATCTTTGGGCCACAGCGCTAGGCGGTGAAACAGCTGGTGGTGACGATATTGATGTCGATTTTAGTGACATTTTTGATAATCTCGAATTTGCGCTAATGGGTGCAGGCGCTGCACGCAAAGGGAACTGGATGTTGTTTACAGATATCTTTTATGCAAATCTTCATATTGATGAAAGTACCACTGCAAATCTAGTTAAGCGCCCTGTTAAAGCTGAACTGGATCTAGATATAAAGAACTGGATTGTTCAAGTAGGCGGTGGGTACACAGTTGCCAAAAACGACAAATATTTAGTAGATGTAATTGCTGGAGCACGATATTTATATTTGGACAACGACCTTGAATTTCAAATAGGCGCACAGGAAATAGAAGTTAGATCAACTGATGAGGTGCTTGATGCCATAGTTGGTGTTAAAGGCAGTTATGAATTCAATGACAAGTGGTATATGTATACTCATTTTGATGTTGGAACCGGTGACAGTGATTCCACCTGGCAAGCAATGGGAGTTCTTGGTTATAGATTAGATAGCTTAGATTTAGTATTTGGCTACCGGCATATAGAGTGGGATTTTGGCTCAGCTAGTGATACCTTTAATGACCTTTACTACACTGGTCCAATCTTGGGTGGGACGTTCACGTTCTAATTCATTAGAACAAACAACAATATGCGAGCAAATTTAAATTTATTTTAGCCACTATTTTACATTCAGCTAGCGCATGAATTGCATTTTTCATTTACACAAATCATGAAAAAGTAGGCTGATATGCTTGAATATTTGAAATCATCCAAGAACGTAATTTCAATTAATATAAGAATAATTGCCTGATATATCCTGCCTCTATACTGAATGTCCGAGTTTGGCCATCGGCCAATAATGTTTATTTTACCATCTTACTTTTTTATAATTAGGTAAACGCAAGGCTCTATTCAAATTCAAGAACAAATCCTGGCGGCGATGTTTCCCAGTTATAACCTTTCAATGCATATTCACGACCAAGCTCAAATAATTTAGTCATATAGACTGGGTCAAACTCTTCTGCAGGCTCTTCGTTAAAGCTTGATGGAATATAGGCAAGATTGAACTCGTTTCCGTCTCTTTTGCACAGTGCATAGATTTGATATAGATCACCTATACCTTGTGTTCTAATTAAAGACGCAATAGTCTTTTCTGCAATGGGTAAAATTGAGCGTTTTACACCAGAATGGTCCGGATCAATAAATGAGTTGCGCAACACGTATACATTCGGCTTACCGGGAACCTTAAGCTTTTCCATTATCAATTTCCAATCTACTGCTGCAGGATAAACAAATACTTGTGATCCTGTTCCGCCATCAACGTGTAATTCGTCATACTGT
>CAXMUG010000144.1:0-10917 GCA_964196535.1 uncultured Mycobacterium sp.
CCTAATTGCGGCTATCAAAAAACAGAGGCTATGCCTAGAAATGCCTGCCAATGGTATTACGAATGCGCATCATGCAAGACATTACTAAAACCATTACAAGGTGACTGCTGTGTCTTTTGTTCGTATGGTTCAGTGAAATGCCCAGCAAAGCAACAAGAAAACGCATGTTGTAACTAGAAGTTACTTATATCTGCTACAGCAAAAAGAGGTCTGACCCCTTTTACGTCTTTACTCCAAAGAGTAAACTAAAGCATTATGGCCACTCATCACGCTAAACCTGGTGAAATTGTAGACCTGCAAACATGGGCTGCAGATTTACCCAAAGAACACACCAAGGCTATCGTCAAAACTGACGAGATGGAGCTAATAAGAATTGTATTGCCCGCAGGAAAAGGAATTCCCATTCACAAAGTACCCGGCCCGATTACTGTTCAATGCATAGCAGGAAAAATAGCAATTATCGCAATGAATGCCACTCTAGAGCTTAACTATAACCAGCTATTACACCTAAAACCTGGCGAACCTCATAATTTAAAAGCCATTGAAGATGCTGTGGTATTACTCACTATCATTTTCAAACATCCATAACGCTGCTTAAAATAATTTTAAAATACTCACGCAGTATTACTATTCTTTCTGGCTATCAAGTAAGCAATACCACGCCATAAAATGGCGCACCCTACAATTACACCAACCGATATAAAATAATAATTCCAATTGGCATCGGACTTAAACCCTAATCCTTGTTTCCATATATCTTGGATAGGCCCAAACGAGCCAGGACCATGCCCGCCAGCACCATAGAAAGGTTGTTGCGACACTCTCCACAATACCAACAGCAATGTCGCTAACCATGCATAGCGCAACCATACACGCGGCAACCAGCTTGCTATCTTGGCAAAAATAAATGCAATGAGCCAAAAAATACCGTTTGAAATTAGAAAGGTAGCCGCTAAAAATGCAATTAGCAGTATTGGTATACCCGCGCTTTCTTTAAGAAATTCTACAAGCAGCACAACAACTGCAGAGAGAATGAATACAGGCGGAATAGTAACGACAACCTGAATCAAAAAAACAATGGTAGGCGCTACGCAAAGTAGTGCAACAAAAATAATTAGACGAAAGCTTTTTTCACTCATTTTATAATTTATAGAGACTGACCCTTTTTCTGCTATTGGCCATAAACGGGGATTAATATATATTTTACTAAGTTAACTACTATTGCTTCTTTGTATTATTTCTGCAATATGTATTCGTTTAACAAAAGAAGCGTAATTCGGCAGCAAGTTTGTTGATATTTCGGCTTCGGTCAGTTTTTCTCTAGCTGCATATTGATTAACAAGATGAATATACATTTTACAGATTGCGATTTCATTCTCATATTGTTTTTCTGCTCTTGATAAATCAGCGACTTGCTCAAAATACTTAGGTGCCGGCATGATACCGGAGTCTTCTGAATTCTGAATTTCTTGCCTACAACTTAATTGATCTAAAATATTATAGCGACGTTTTGGCAGCGTTAAATTGCTAGCTTAAAACGGATCGAATATTACTTATCTCATCGTCCTCAAGAAGTCTTGAAACAGCCATAAATCTTACCCCTAGAGGAATTTCCAATGAGAAGCTCGACCCTCTTCCCTCTGTGACATCTATATTTATATGCATGTTTTGATAATATTCAAACTGATCAGATGCCATATAAAAATTGCAGCCATGAATTTCTCCTAAACACAGGTCTCTAGAACCTATTAAGAATTCACCTTTTGCAAAACACATCGGAGAAGATCCATCACAACACCCGCCACTTTGATGAAACATCAGCTCACCATGCTTCTCACGCAACTGATCAATAACGGCTTTAGCCTTATCGGTAACAGATAATCGCTCTACAACCATATAAGTCCTCCAATCAAAGTAACGAACAGTTCATTATAAACTGCTCGTAACTCTATAGTTGATTAGAAAAATCCTAATGGATTTTTATCATAAGACATCAACACATTCTTAGTATGTCGATAATGATTAAGCATCATTTTATGATTTTCTCGTCCAAAGCCAGATTTTTTATAACCACCAAATGAAGCATGAGCAGGATATGCATGGAAACAATTGCACCAAACGCGACCCGCTTCAATGCCACGAGAAAATGTTTGCATTTGATGTATATCGCGTGTCCAAACACCCGCACCTAGTCCGTACAAAGTATCATTGGCTATTTCCATTGCTTCGGCTTCATCCTTGAAGGTGGTTACACTCACAACAGGACCAAATATTTCCTCTTGGAAAATACGCATCTTATTGTTGCCCTTGAAAACTGTTGGCTTAATGTAAAAGCCATCTGGGTATGTTTCATTCTTATAAGCTTCACCTCCAATCAAGACCTCTGCACCTTCTTGTTTACCAACATCAATATAATTCAGAATTTTTTCATATTGATCATTAGACGCTTGTGCACCCATCATAGTGCTTGCGTCTAGTGTGTCACCCATCTTGATCGCCTCAACACGTTTTAAGCACCGCGCCATAAACTTATCGTAAATATTTTCTTGAATTAATGCACGAGATGGACACGTACATACCTCACCCTGATTAAAGGCAAATAAAACGAATCCTTCGATAGCCTTATCTAGGAAATTATCATCTTCCGCCATGACGCTATCAAAGAAAATATTAGGTGATTTTCCACCAAGCTCTAAAGTGACAGGAATAATATTCTCAGATGCATACTGCATGATAAGCCGACCTGTTGTTGTCTCACCTGTAAAGGCAACTTTTTTAATATCTGGATGAGTTGCTAATGGCTTACCTGCTTCCGGACCAAAACCATTTACAACATTTAAGACTCCAGCAGGAAGTAAGTCAGCAATCGCTTCGACCACGAAAAGTATAGAAACCGGGGTTTGTTCTGCGGGTTTTAAAACAATGCAATTACCAGCTGCTAAGGCCGGGGCCAGTTTCCAAGTCGCCATAAGAATCGGAAAATTCCAAGGAATGATTTGGCCTACCACCCCCAACGGTTCATGGATTTCCATGGAAACGGTATTTGCATCAAGATCAGACACCTCTCCCGTTTCAGCACGTATGATACTTGCAAAGTAACGAAAATGATCGACCGCCAACGGAATGTCTGCCGCCATGGTTTCTCTAATCGCTTTACCATTATCCCAAGTTTCTACTACTGCCAAGTTTTCTAAGTTTTCCTCGATTCGATCTGCAATTTTGTTTATAAGATTACAACGTTCCGTCACAGAAGTTTTATTCCAAGTTGCGGCGGCTTTCCAAGCTGCCTTAACTGCAAGATCTATATCTTTACTATTAGATTGAGGTACTTTCGCAATAAAACTTCCATCAACCGGGGAAGTATTATCAAAATACTGGCCATCAACCGGAGCGGTCCATTGCCCACCAATATAATTTTCGTATTGTTTTTTAAATGCAGGTCTTTGATAGGACATAACGACCACCTCATGGTTTTATTAATTTTGTTTTCGGCTAAGCATGGGCAGCAAGCTCTGGCTACTGCTTATTAGTTACATGTTAGACTTTTTCTATTGCGAACAATAGTGATTACACATTAAATTCAATTAGAAATGAAATTTACTGTATAAAACGAGCACACCATTTTGTTTTTTTTCGTTTTGATTTAATTACAGACAATAGCGATCATAAACGTAGAAGTATGATTTATTCTAACGATAAACAAACCTTATATTAGTTGAGAGGTTCTTCTTGCTTTATAACCAAACTCAATAATAAAATTTAATGGGAATAGCAGACGATGTAAGACAGAGACAATCTGGACATTCAGACAGAGCTGTAATGGACCAGATATATACCAAGTTTACACCTGAGTATCGTTCACAGTTCTATCAAAATAACTTCTTAGATGGAGCTGAGGATATACTTAAGAACTTATAGGTTGCCTAAGGGAGAAAACATGAAAACAATAATACTAATCACACTACTCTTACTAACCTCTAGTGTATTTGCTAAAGACTCTTACCTGTGTATCGGAGAAGATACTATAGGATTTAACTCACAAGAAGACTGGAACATTATCAGAATCCAGCCTCACAAGGGTTAATTAAACCATATGAAGACAAGGTAAATAGAGTGTTCTTTGAAAATGGTATTTCCTCAGTCACTCTTCATGGCACTGATAAGGTATATGGAATCTGTAAACCAGAAGATGAGGATGGTTTAATTGAGTGTTCAATCCTTTCACATAGATTCTTAATATCAAAAAAATCCTTTCGTTACGTATACAACAATGCTGGTTCATACTTACAAAAAGAAAATACTTACGATGCTATAATTGAAATAGGTAAGTGTACTAAGATTTAGTACGACATTAAGAAATCTATACACTGGTATACCTCAACCTTGATCACCGATACAGGCTGGTGCTACCAAATTAATAATTGCTGTATGTCCGCTTTCGGTCAATAGCAAACATTAACATTTAAATGTTAAAATGTTAAAATATATTCTATTTAATTAACCGAGCTTATGGACAACACAATGTATTATGTGGTGTTGGCCGAATACATACTACGTTGAGATACATTTTAATTACTTTCCTAATTTGTTTTCAGTCTTTACTGTTA
The DNA here is from genome assembly GCA_964196535.1 of uncultured Mycobacterium sp. Taxonomy (GTDB): domain Bacteria; phylum Pseudomonadota; class Gammaproteobacteria; order UBA4575; family UBA4575; genus JABDMD01. Next base: position 4,608 of record CAXMUG010000144.1, read on the forward strand.
GCCAGTGAGGCACAACAAACCAGAGATCCTGATAGCGGATTATTCTCCTGGAGAATAGATAATCAAGGGCTCCGTCTGGAATTGATGCAACTACTACCAGATTACATTCGTGCTATTTATGGTTCACACGGGTTTCCTAGTGAAGCTATTGAAGATATTGCCAGTTATTGCGTTTTTGGAACGATAGTTAGAAACACTTCTGATACGAGTTTGTATTACAGTGTAGCTGATTGGTATGCAGAGACTGCTGATGGAGTAAAGCATACATTCAAAACGAAGACTCAGTGGTTGGACGAATGGAGAAAAATGAGCATACGCTACCCCTGGACAATTTTGCCATCGGAACAAACGTTTGAAATTGGGGACTGGAGTCAGGGGTTCACTACGATCAAACTGCCACGTGAAGAACCATTCGATCTCATCTACAGCTGGAATCTGGATGGTGAAAAGAAATTGGGGAAGATCAAAAAAATACGCTGTGCACCAATCAGTCTACAGAATAAATAAAATGCGTCACACAATAATACTGCTAGTTATTTATTCCTTGCTTGCTTCAGGAGTGTGGGCAGCTGAACAAACGCTTCCCAAGCTTGGCTTCCAATTAAATAAAATATCCGAACCTTTTGATGCACCCGACTTCAACCTTCAAGATATGGACGAAATTACATATTCTCTGAAAGATTTCCATGGAAAAGTGTTACTTATAAATTTCTGGGCAACCTGGTGCCCACCCTGTCGCCGAGAAATGCCTTCAATGGAAAGGCTATACCAGACAATGAAAGGCACAGATTTTATCGTCATTGCGATTAATCAATTTGAAAGCCAAGACCATGTTTTCTCTTATATGGGTGAACTCGGTACAGACCCAAGTTTCCCTATCCTTTTTGATCTGGAAAGTAGGATTTCTGGGGCATACAAGGTTGAAGGTATTCCCACCACATATTTAGTAGATAAGAAGGGAAAAGTAAGATACCGAGCCGTTGGCGGACGAGAATTTGATCATCCGGAAATAGAAACTATCATTCGCGATTTGCTAGCAGAAAAATAAAACAAATCATTTCCGCTTTGGGTCGTTAGCGGTCATTATAAACTGAGGTGTAAAGGGGTCTGCCCCCTTTTATCGACCTTTATAGTTCTAAACAACGTTATTTAAAGGGTGGTGATCCCTTTATTTCCGGCTTTCTTGGCTGCCTTTGCGGCTTTTTTTTCTTTTGGTGTTAAAAGCGCTTTCTTTTTAACATTTTTTTTGTTGTCTTGTCCTTTGCTCATGATACTTTCCTCTTGGTGTAACGTCATAAACCTAAGACCAGCTTGAGCCAACCTAAGGACTGTTGTTACCAGTGACTTTCATTCAAACAACCCAGTCAATGCGTAACCATATAAGTATGGCGCTATAGACGATCAATTGATAGGAATAGCTTGCATTAGACTTGGGTGTGCGTCGCAATCATGTGCCAAAGCCGCGTAGATTTACTACGATTACGGCACAATTTATTTAGATAATGTTGTTACTGCGTGATGTAAGCACTTGTTTTAATTAAAGCTACAAATTAGTGAATTTGGTTCGAAGCCAGATGCTCCACCCAACCAAGATAGTAACTAGTTTTCTTTTTGTCGAATACAAAAACAACCTAAGCCTGAAGGATCCCCTTCTCGCCCTCTGTCCTTCCAATAATCACCGCTCCACATGAATCACTAAATACATTCACTGAGGTTCTAGCCATATCCAACACTCTATCTACTGCCAAAATTAAACCAATGCCTTCTGCTGGCAAACCAATCGCGGCTAATATAATTGCAATGGCGACTAAACTTGCAGACGGAATACCTGCAACACCAATCGATGTCATTAACGCTAACACTACAATGGAAACTTGTGTGCCGAGCGTTAAATCTAAACCATAGGCTTGCGCAATAAAGATTGCGGCGACACATTCATATAATGCAGTGCCATCCATATTTACCGTTGCACCCAGTGGCAATACAAAACTGGTAACACGGTTTGAAACCCCTGCACGATCTTCAACACAATCCATCGTCACAGGTAATGTTGCGGAAGATGATGCGGTAGAAAATGCGGTGAGTAATGCCGGCGCCATGGCTTGATAATGTTTAATGGGGCTTACGCCACCAATAAACTTTAATAACAGCGGCATGACAATAACAATATGAATAAGTAACGCAATGATGACGGTAAAGAAGAACGTGAGTAACGGCCTAAAGGCATCAAAGCCAGATATCACAACTACTTTGGCAACCAATGCAAACACACCAATCGGCGCAAACTTCATTACTAAATCGGTAATCAACATCATTACATCAAACACACCTTGCCAGAAGGTGCGCAACACGGTACCGGTTTCGGACTTTAATTTGGTCATGAAAAAACCAAACAATAAACTGAAAAAGATCAGCCCTAACATTTGGCCTTCTGATGCGGCTTTAATAATGTTGGTGGGAATCATGCGTAAGAAGATTCCGACCACATCGCTGGAAGACTTACCTTCGACTTTTTCCATCACCATGCTGGTGTCTTCACTTAGGCCCAACATATCTTTTGCTGGCACGCCGTCTACAATGCCGGGTTGAATAATATTCACCACAGCAATACCAATAAGAATAGCGAACATACTAGTAACTACGTAATACAAAAGCGTTTTGCCACCCAAACGCCCAAATGCATCGCCGGAACCTAGATTGCTCACGCCCATGATAATGGATGACACAATCAACGGCACGATGATCATCTTTAAGGCATTAAGGAAAAGTTTGCCGACAAAATCAAAAATGGATACGAGGGATACGCCTAGCAAGCTGGTCTCAGGTGCGACCAACCAACCGACTAACACCGCGAACAGCAGTGCAATAAGAATTTGCCAATGAAGCTTAAGCTGCATGGGATGCAACTATACTAGAATTACTAGCTGATGGATGGAATTTATTACTGAACTCGTTATTGATCTGGTTACTGATCTGGTGAAGATACTTGGTCTTCAAAGACGATGACTTCGCCACCTTCTTGAATGGCATCGATTACTGCAGAAAATTCTCTACGACCATAATTCACACGTTGTGAAAGTTCTTGATATTTTGCATCGTCCAGTTCTTCTGAACCAGGCGTTACTTTATTTAATTCAATCAGTGCAAAACTGCCATCGGCTTGCGCCAAACCATCCACTACACTATCGCCTTCAGCAGGATGCGGCATAGCAAATGCGCGCTGACTTAAACCCTGAGGTACACGATTGTCATCACGACGTAATGCGCCATGCGAAATAAGCTCTATAGAATTTTCAGAGGCTATGGACTCAATACTCGCCCCATTCTCCATCTTCACAAACAAGTTTCTACCTTGCTCGGACGTGGCTTCTGCCGCTTTACGCACGGTGACAAAATTTTTGATTTCATCTTTTACCGAGCTTACGGGTTTTTGCTCAGATGGCTTATGCTCAACTAAGCGCATGGCAATCACATGCCCATCGGCAACCTCGATTAATTCGCTATTCAGATTTTCAGTGAGCACATCTTCTGAAAACGCTAAGGTTTTCACTTTAGGGTACGCAAAAATACCATCATTGCTGGCTACCGTTAATACGCCTGTCTGTTTAATTTCTAAGTCAAAGCTTTCCGATACTTCTAGCAAGTCATCCGGTTGCTCCACAACAAGATTAGCAATTTCATCGGCTACTTCGATAAAACGCTCTTGTGCCACTTGGCTTTTACGCTCATTGATGATTTGCTCACGCACACTTTCAAAAGACTTTTGCTCTGGCGCTTGAATTTCGTCTAGTTGAACGATTTGCACACCTTTATCGGTACGTATTGCGTTACTGTAGCTACCAACTTTTTGTGTAAACAAGGAATCTTCAAGTGCTTTGTTGGTGAAGTCTCCGGGTGCAACGAAACCAATATCGCCACCCTTCTTCGCAGAAAGTGTATCTTCTGAATTCTTTTCTGCCAGTTCTGAAAAGTCAGCGCCGTCATCCAGTTGCTTAACGATGGCTTCGGCTTTTTCTGTTGCTTGATTCCACTCTATGGCATCTGCACCCAGCTCACTCGGCACTTTAAACATAATATGTCTAGCTTTACGCAATTCAGTGGTTCGATAACGCTCGCTTTGTGAATCGTAAATCGCTTGCGCGTCTTCTTCGCTAACACTAATGCTATCGGCTAAATCTTCTTCTTTTAGTTCGACATATGCGAGTTTGACTTGCTCTGGCGTTTTATAGAATTGCTTGTTGTCATTGTAGTAGGCGTCGATTTCAATATCGCTCACCGTAATGCTTTCAGGCTTTACCGTAACCACTGCATATTTAAAGTCACGTGTTTGCTCTGAGATTTTTTGAAAACGTTGTAGCTCCGCTTTTGGAATAAACGAAGATGCCGCTAATGAGTTTTCAAATTGGCGTAATTTATCTTGTTCTCTAAGTTCGTTTTCCCACTGCGCTTTATTATAACGCTGCGACTCTAGTAAACGTTGATACAGCACTGGATCAAATTTGCCGTCTTTTTGGAATTGTGGAATCTGTTGGATTCTTTTAATTAGGCTCGCATCACTAATACGAAACCCTGCTTCACCTACTTCTTGACGTAATAACTCGGTACGCACCATGTCTTTAATGACTTGTTTACGCACCATGCTTTCATCTGGATATTGTTGTTGGTAATTAGCACCCAGAACAGATTGCAACATTTGCTTGCGTTGCTGTACCTGTTTATTAAACGCGGGTTGAGTAATGTCATTACCGTTGATGGTAGCAACCGGTGGTGCAGCACCGCCGCCAAAATATTCTTGTATGCCCCACATGGAAAAGGATAAAACCAGTAAGCCGATGATGATGTACGCCACCCAACTGCTGGCACTGTCACGAATATCTTGTAGCATGATGAATTACTTTGTATGGCAATGAGCTGTGCTAATAATTGCTTAAGAATCAGCCCATATGGATTCTAAATTATTTTGAAACCTAATTTCTTTTCTAAACTTACTGTACGTCTTTTATACGTCTTTGTTAGTAAACCAGTGCTTATTCAGCACTGGTTACTTTACTTCACTATATACACAGCCGGGTTTTTAGGTCAGGTCGCTATTTATTTTTTGGGAATAAATGGCGGAGTGGACGGGATTCGAACCCGCGACCCCCGGCGTGACAGGCCGGTATTCTAACCAGCTGAACTACCACTCCGTCATAACTGTGGTGGGTGCTGAGGGATTCGAACCCACGACATCCGCCTTGTAAGGGCGACGCTCTACCAGCTGAGCTAAGCACCCCAAAAGGCGCGCTAGTTTACGGCATCCTTCAAGCCTTTGCCAGCTTTGAAGCTAGGAACATTTGAGGCTTTGATTTGTATGGTTTCACCTGTGCGCGGATTACGTCCCTGGCGAGCAGCTCGTGCTTTTACCTGAAAAGTTCCAAAGCCCACTAATGAAACCGTGTCACCGCTCTTTAGAGCCGATGTAATGGAATCAATAACGGCGTCTAATGCTCTGGCGCCATCTGCTTTAGAAAGACTTGCCGCATTTGCTACGGCTTCTGCTAGTTCTGATTTATTCATTGAGCCAAGCTCCCCTATATAGGTTGATACAACCGGTCAAGGTTGTACGTTGTATTAAGAATAAAAAAATAATTGCTCACTTATCTCTGTATTACTACACGCGATGGATTTAAAGGACATTGTTGGTCGCAGTTTTTTGATGATCGCGTAGTGATTAGATCATTGAACGCATGTGTTATACCAAGCGCTTCCAAAGCAAGTCAACAAGGGATAGCCCTTTATTTTCAACAAATATTGTAATTAATGCGCTTGTACAGGCTTATTTTTTGCTGCTGTCTTCTTACCTTTGGATCGTAAAGTAGCTACGGCATCCGCTTCATCGAGTGGCTCTGGCATCTTTACTAGTGCTACTTGAAGTACTTCATCAATCCATTGAACTGGAATGATTTCAAGCTTTTGTTTGATATTGTTAGGAATCTCAGTTAGATCTTTTTCATTTTCTTTTGGAATCATCACGATTTTAATTTCACCACGATGAGCGGCCAAAAGTTTCTCTTTTAGACCACCAATTGGTAACACTTCGCCACGCAAAGTTATTTCACCTGTCATCGCCACATCGGCGCGAACTGGGATCTTTGTGAGTGCTGAAACAATCGCTGTGGTCATCCCGACACCGGCACTAGGACCATCTTTCTTCACTGCACCTTCCGGTACGTGAATGTGAATATCGACCTTCTCATAGAAATCAGGCTTGATGCCTAATACGGCTGCACGGCTGCGCACAACGGTATCCGCCACCTGGATAGACTCCTGC
>CAXMUG010000145.1:0-21441 GCA_964196535.1 uncultured Mycobacterium sp.
ACGAACGTTCTGCCAATTGCTAATCCTGAACCATTTAAGGTGTGTAAATATTCAGTTTTCTTAGTAGTAGCATTCTTCCATCTTGCTTTTAATCTTCTGGCTTGAAAATCCAAAAAGTTACTACAAGAAGATATTTCTCGATAGGCATTTTGTGCAGGCAACCACACTTCAATATCGTAGGTTTTTGCAGACGAAAATCCTAAATCACCGGTACACAAAGTAACGACACGATACGCCAAGTTTAATTTTTGCAGAATTTTTTCTGCATGCCCTACCAGTTCTTCTAACATACGCCATGAAGCTTCGGGTTTTACCAGTTGCACCATTTCAACTTTTTCAAATTGATGCTGACGTATCATGCCACGTGTATCTTTACCATAAGAACCTGCTTCAGAACGAAAACAAGGTGAATGACAAACATATTTAATTGGAAGCTCTTCTTCCTTTGCAATACGATCGCGCCAAATATTAGTAACAGGTACTTCAGCGGTTGGAATTAAATAATAATCATTTTCATGATTGAGCTTGAAAAGATCTTCTTCAAATTTAGGCAATTGGCCTGTGCCGGTAAGACTCTGAGCATTTACGATAAAAGGCACATATACTTCTTTATAACCATGCTCTGAACTATGGGTATCAATCATGAATTGAATCAGTGCGCGATGCAGCTTAGCAATTCCACCATGCATAGTGACAAAACGGCTGCCTGTAATTTTTGCTGCAGTCTCAAAATCTAAGCCACCTATACTCTCACCCAAATCAACATGATCTTTAACTTCAAAATCAAAATTTGGGGTCTCACCCCACTTTCGCACTTCTTGATTATCATCTTCCGTGTTTCCATTTGGTACTGACGCATCAGGAAGATTTGGCAACTCAAGCATCCAAGTTTGAATTTCACTCAGCAAGGTTTCTAACTTAGTTTCATTAAGCTTTAGACTCTGATTAATCTTTTCCATCGCCGACATTATTTCACTGGCATCTTCTCCTTTAGATTTTGCCTGTCCAATCAGTTTTGAATTTTTATTACGTTGACCTTGCAAATCTTCGGTTTGTACTTGCAAGCTTTTACGCTGCTCTTCTAATTCCGTAAAGCGTTGTTTGTCTAAAGTAAGCCCACGTCGGCTTAGGTGTTTAGCAGCTTCATCAAATTCTGAGCGTAATAATTTTGGATCTAACATAGTTCTTATAGATATTAAATATGAGTTAAAATAATTAGATGGCCCGAGCTAAGCTCAAGCCTAGAAAACAAGCAAGCAAACATAAGCCAACGCTTAAAAACACATTTCCTGCAGCGTTTATAAAATTACCCTGTTGAATTAGATTCAAAGTTTCTAACGAAAATGTAGAAAAGGTTGTAAACCCACCTAAGACGCCGACTAAAATTGCAAAACGTACTTCTTCAGAAACGCTAACACGTTCTAGCAGTGTGAAAGAAAGGAAGCCAATCAATAACGAGCCCACAACATTTACCAGCAAGGTGCCATATGGAAAAGAGCTCCCAAACCATTGGATAGATTGTGTTTGAATTATATACCTCAGTACTGAGCCGACGGCTCCACCTATGGCAACACCCACCAAAATCAAAACTTTCTCCTAAATTTGTATACTTACCATTGGCCACGAATGGTACCAATCAATGGTATATTGCGATACAAGGAAATGGTAATCATTTAAGTAGCTCAGTTAATTTATGCCTAGCTCAATATCAACTGCTGATCTTGTAAAACAGTTTTATAAAGTACTGCCTAAAAATGCAGTATTAGACAAGGATGAGCAACTAAAACCTTATGAATGCGATGCATTGACAGCGTATAGACAACTCCCACGATTAGCTCTGCTGCCTAGCAACATCGAAGAAATCCAAGCCATCGTTAAAATATGCAAAGAATATAAAATTCCTATCGTGGCTCGTGGTGCAGGTACCAGCCTTTCTGGTGGAGCATTACCACATGCGGATGGAATACTGCTCAATTTAGCCAAACTCAATAAAGTTATCGAAATAGACACGAATAACAGAACGGCTACTGTGCAGCCTGGTGTGCGAAATCTTGCTATTTCAGAAGCCGCTAAACCTCATGGACTTTATTACGCACCCGATCCTTCTTCGCAGATTGCTTGCACTATCGGTGGCAACATCGCAGAAAACTCAGGCGGAATACATTGTCTTAAATATGGTCTTACAATACACAACATTCTAGCCTTAAAAATTCTTACCATAGAGGGTGAAATCTTAGAACTTGGCGGTAAGAATTTAGATTCCTCTGGCTTTGACTTACTCGCACTGATGATAGGCTCTGAAGGAATGTTAGGTATTACGTTAGAGGCCACGGTAAAACTGCTTCCTGATCCACACGACAAAAAAGTATTGTTAGCTGCTTTTGATCAAATCCAAAAGGCTGGCGATGCTGTGAACGGCATAATATCTAACGGTGTAATACCCGCAGGCCTAGAAATGCTGGATCAGCTTACGATTCAAGCTACAGAAATGTATTGTAACCCTGGTTACCCATCGAATGCAGCTGCCATTTTAATATGTGAATTAGATGGTTTTGACGAAGAACTTGAAACACAAGTTCAATTAGTTAAAAAAATCCTTAGCGAACATCAAGCCATTGAAGTGCGTGTTGCAAAAGACAAACAAGAGGAAGAATTATTATGGCTAGGGCGCAAAGCCTCTTTCCCTGCACTCGGGAATTTAACTCCCGATTACTACTGCATGGATGGAACCATTCCAAGAAAACATTTAGCCCATGTATTAGAAAGTATTAGCAAGCTTTCAGCTAAATATGGTTTACGTGTAGCCAATGTATTTCATGCCGGTGATGGTAATTTACATCCAGTAATCTTATACGATGCAAATGTACTAGGTGAACTTGAAACTGCAGAGAAATTAGGTGGAGACATATTAGAACTCTGTGTAAAAGTCGGCGGAACGATTACCGGTGAACATGGTGTCGGTGTAGAAAAACTCAATCAGATGTGTGTGCAATTTAGTGAAGCCGAACTGTCTACATTCCATGCGATAAAAGCGGCATTTGATGAAGAGGAACTGCTTAATCCAGGTAAGGCAATCCCTACCCTACATCGTTGTGCGGAACTAGGTGCCATGCACGTGCATCACGGTAAACTCCCTCATCCTAACTTGCCTCGTTTTTAAGCATAAAGTTCTAGTTAATATGTCGGATTGTAGCCATGAGATAACATCTAAACTTCAAGATGCTTTTCAGAAAAAACAGCCCTTACAAATCAAAGCAGGCAATACAAAACCATTTTATGGCAGAGAGATTAAAGCCGAAACACTTTCGTTAGCAAGTCACACAGGCATTATTGAATACGAGCCTTCAGAGTTATATATCACTGCACGCAGCGGTACTTCTTTATTAGAAATTGAACAAGCTGTTGCAAATCAAAATCAGATATTACCTTGCGAACCCCCACACTTTGGAACTGCAGCCACCTTAGGCGGAATGGTTGCTTGTGGTCTTGCAGGGCCAAGACGCGTAAATGCTGGCAATGTACGTGATTGCATCTTAGGAACAGAAATATTAAACGGCAAAGGAGAATTGCTTCGATTCGGTGGCAAAGTAATGAAGAACGTAGCGGGCTATGATGTATCACGATTAATGTGCGGCGCTTTAGGTACATTAGGCGTATTGATGTCTGTTAGCTTACGGTTACAACCAAAACCTTCTTGTGAACAAACCATTACATTAACCATTGATAAAGAAACCGCCATTAACAAAATGAACCAGTGGGCTAATACTCCAATGCCCATTTCTGCGACATATTATGATGGAAGTGAATTATATGTTCGCTTATCAAGCTCGGCATCAGCTGTAGAAGCTTGCAAAAAAGAAATTGGCGGAAATCAAACAGAAGAAAATGAAATATTTTGGACCAACATAAAAGAGCAGACACATGACTTTTTCAGTTCAGATATGCCGCTATGGAGAATATCTGTTCCACCAAACACTCAAACATTAAACATACCCGGAGTAAATGTTATGGAGTGGAATGGTGCTCTAAGATGGTATAAGAGTGATGCAGATGAAAATACAATCCGCTCTGAAGTCGAACGCGTAGGTGGACATGCAAATTTATTCAAGGGAAATATTACCGATCAAGTCTTCCACCCTATCCCTGGCCCATCGATGAAACTTCATAAAAAACTTAAACTGGTGTTAGATCCAGCTGGCATTCTAAATCCTGGAAAAATGTTTGCTGAGTTATAATTAGTCATGCAAACCTCTTTTACATCTGAATTCATTCAAACTGCTGACGGTGAACGTGTAAATAAGATTTTACGTAAATGTGTGCATTGTGGGTTTTGTAATGCCACTTGCCCGACTTATCTACTTACGGGTAATGAATTAGATGGACCACGTGGCCGCATTTATTTAATTAAAAACTATTTTGAAGAGAATAAAGAAGGTTCCTCTAATGAGACTAGTTTAAAACATCTAGACCGCTGCTTGACTTGCCTGGCTTGCGAAACCACCTGTCCGTCTGGAGTGAAATATGGCGAATTAGTAGATATTGGCAGGAAACATATAAATTCTTCTATACAACGTCCAGTAATTAGCAAAATCAAACGCACATTGATTTTGAATGCATTCTCCAACTCGAAGCGTGTTGGCATGCTGCTAGCAATAGCGCGTATATTTAAGCCTCTCCTGCCGGCTACTTTAGCTGGCAAAATACCCGCTAAAATTAAACTGCCGATTGACTCTGCATCAGGTACAGAGCTGCCTTCTACCTTATCTCGAAAAATGTTAACTATAAAAGGCTGTGTACAAAATGCTGCCGCTCCACAAATCAATTTTGCGACTAAAAAGGTTTTAGGGAATTCCGATATTCAACTCGACGAGGTAAATTCTGCTTGTTGCGGCGCACTCGCCTTCCATTTAACTGAGCTTGACCAAGCGCATGCCACCATTCGCAACAATATTGATAATTGGTATAAGATTCTCAATGAAAACTACGAGAAAATTGTAATAAATTCAAGTGGTTGTAGTGCTTTTATAAAGCAATATGCAATTATCATGCAAGATGATAATGACTATGCTAATAAGGCCAAATACATCTCAGAGCACTGTATCGATCTTTCTGAGTTAGCTAGCGAACTCAAACCAAAAACTTCCTCTGGTACGAATAAAACTATTGCCTTCCATAGCCCCTGCACTCTACAACATGGACAGAATATTAATGGGAGGATTGAAGAAAAATTGATTCAAGCGGGTTATGACTTAGCAGAAGTTCAAGATTCCCACTTATGTTGTGGGTCAGCAGGAACCTACTCCTTACTTGAAAGCGAAATATCTTCAGAGTTGTTAGAGAACAAGGTTACCAACCTAGAAAAACATCAGCCCGATATGATCGTAACGGCCAATATTGGTTGTCTCATGCATTTACAGTCAGGCACAAAAATTCCGGTAAAACATTGGATTGAGCTGTTAGCATAAAGAAAAACTTTCTTCTGGAGCTATTTAGATGGACATCAATGTCTCATCCTCTGAATCAATAATATTTTCCATCTTTATTATTTTCACCAGTGCTGCAGTACTTGCAACAATTGCTCTTTTTGCGCGACAGGCATTACTAATAGCCTATATAGCGGTTGGAATCATCCTTGGTCCTTCAGTATTAAACTTTGTACCTGACACCGAGTTTTCTCAACAAATTGCTAAAGTCGGCATAATGTTCTTGTTGTTTCTATTAGGCTTAAATCTACACCCGCAAAAGCTCATAGCTTCAATCAAACAATCAACGCTAATAACATTTGGCGCATCATTAATTTTTGCGCTGATCGGCTTTATATCAGCCATGACACTACAACTGCCACTTATGGATCAATTAGTCATTGCAGCGGCATTTATGTTCTCCAGCACCATAATTGGCCTTAAACTTCTGCCTACAACCGTTTTACATCACCAGCATGTTGGAGAAATCATAATTAGTATTTTATTACTGCAAGACATCTTGGCGATTATTCTTTTACTTTTAATTGAAACTCAAAGTACAGATACCAATACCTTTTACGCTTTGGGAAAACTAGCACTTGCACTACCTAGTTTGATTGTCTTTGCCTTCTTGGTTGAGCGCTTTGTATTAATCAAGCTAATGTCTAAGTTCGATAAAATTAAAGAGTATATTTTCTTGTTAGCGATTGGTTGGTGCCTTGGTATTGCAGAACTGGCTCACTACATTGGCTTATCTCATGAAACCGGTGCTTTCATCGCGGGTGTATCTATTGCGGTTGGACCCATTTCTTTTTATATTTCAGAAAGCTTAAAACCTATCCGCGATTTCTTTTTAGTGATCTTCTTTTTCTCGTTAGGTGCAAGCTTAGATATTGGCCTTGCTTGGAAGTTACTTCTACCGGCCATTATCACAAGCACAGTACTACTACTCGTAAAACCATATGTATTTAAATATTTGATTCACAAAAGTGGCGAATCAGTTCAAGATTCGAAAGAAATTGGAGTGCGCTTGGGACAACTCAGTGAGTTTTCATTATTGCTCGGCTTCGTAGCGTTTAGCGCTGGATTAATAACACTTAAAGCTTCTAACTTTATTCAAGTGTGCACCATTGTTAGTTTTATCCTATCCACCTATTTGATTGTCTTAAGGTATCCAACCCCAATAGCTGTAAGTGATAAATTAAGACGTGACTAATTGAAACATTATTTTTAGTTACGCAAATAACTAACCGCTATGCGATAAATAACTAAAAGTTATAAGTAGCGTCGCTTTATTTAAATAAATTACATTCAATTGACTCAATGTAAGCCGGGCGTATACTCGATTATAGATTGCATTTATATACATATGCAATTTTGCATTGGAATAAGAATAAAAGCATTATGCATTACTCAAATACCGCAATGGTATTTATTTAATACAGACTTATTTCAAGGTCTATAAAATACTAGGAGGTTAATCATGAAGAACGATAATAAACCGGATCAACCTGCTAAGGAAAGCACATCAGAAGAAACAACAGGAATAGTTGGTCCAAACATAACTCGACGTACGTTTCTAAAAGGTTCCGCAGCGGTGTCTGCAGGTGCTATTGCACCTATGTATCTAGCCGGAATCAGTAAGTCTTTTGCTGCTAAAGGCGGCGCAGTAAAAATTGGCCATATTGAAGACTTATCTGGAAACCTTGCCGTTTATGGTATTCAGAAAGATCATGCGGCTCAACTTGCTGTAAGTGAAATCAACGCTGGATTAACCCTTAAGGGCGGACCAATTGGTTCCGGTGGTTTAGGCGCAATGTCTAATCACGCTACTAGTGCACCTGTAATGGGTAACGGAGATAAAGACCTTAAAGTTGTCAACGATGGTGGCAAACTATCCGCTTCAGGCATGGCTTTTGTCGAAGATGAAGATGTATTGGTTGATTCTGGTGAATCTGGAATATTAGGTCGAGAAGTTGAGCTACTAAATACGGATGGACAGTCAAACAATAATATATGGCAACAATTAACAAAAAAATTAATCCAAGAGGATAAAGTCGATTGTTTAGTTGCTGGATTTACTAGCGCTGAGCGGGAAGCTATTCGACCCATCGTCGATCAATTCAAACAACTCTATATATACACAAACCAATATGAAGGCGGCGTAGCAGATTCAAATACATTCTGTACTGGCGCAATTTGTGAACAGCAAGTTATCCCTGTTGTGGATTACATGATTCAAAAGTTTGGACCACGCGTTTACACCATTGCTGCAGACTATAACTTTGGACAACTCACCGCAGCTTGGACGCGAGCTTTTGCACCGCAAGTTGGTGGCGAGATAATTGGTGAAGAATTTGTTCCATTAAGTGTTTCAGACTTCACAACATCCATCGCTAAAGTTCAGGCTGCAAAACCTGATTGGGTATTCACATTACTAGTTGGATCAAATCAATCTAACTACTATCCACAAGCGGCCGCTACAGGTCTTAAGTACCCTATGGCATCAACCGTTAACATGGCACAAGGCTATGAACATAGACGCTTCAAAGCACCATCACTTGATCGTATGCATAACTGTGTTAACTATATCGAAGAGATACCCACAGCACGCAACCGCGCATTTGTGAAACGCTGGTACAAAATGTTCCCAGATGATCCGTACATAGGTCAGATGGCACAAAACACGTACTTCTCAATTCACATGTACGCTAAGGCTGCACGCATTGCAGGTACAACGGACCAAGAAGAAGTTAAACGAGCACTGGAGTCCGGCTTACATATTGAAGCACCTGAAGGCACTGTGTTTATGGAACCATCTACGCACCATTGCTCTCACTATATCCGCTTAGCCACAGCTGATGCTGATCATAATGTTAGCTTTGTACGTGAATGGCCAAGTATACAACCATGGTGGTTACAACGGCTTGGAGTGAATCTGGTTAAACACAAGGAATACAAACAATATATTCCTGACGAAGATCCATTTTTCAAAAGCTGATTTAATTAAAACGTACTAATAACAATAAATCGAAAGGTGTCGACTAACTTAATAGTCGACACCAAAATCGATGAAGCAACGGAACAGCATTGTCTATGGAAACCGATGCTCTTGCACTGAGCCTGACGTACCAATTTGGTACCAATGCTGCTTTTCTATTCTTAGCAGCACTGGGGCTTATCGTGATATTGGGTATGATGAACATCATCAATCTTGCCCATGGCGAATTAATGATGATGGGCGCTTATGTCGCTACCATTACCCATAACCAACTAGGTCTACCCTTCCCTTTAGCCGTTATTGTAAGTTTTTTTGCGGTCGCATTCTTTGGGGCCATACTTGAATTATTAATTGTTCGACGATTTTATGGTCGCGAGCTAGGAGCACTTGTCGTAACTTGGGGTATTAGCCTTATTTTAGGTCAGGGAACCCTGCTTGTCTTTGGGCCATTTATGGAAGCTATTAAAATACCAGGCGGCTCCTATTCTTATGGCGGGTTTTCTTATTCAGAGTACTGGTTAATTTTAATTGCTATCTCTATCGCTTTAATTGCTGGACTCTATTGGCTTTATCGCTATACGAATTATGGACTGCAAGCACGTGCCACTATGCAAAACGCCGAAATGGCTAAGGCTTTGGGCGTGCCTACAAACCATGTATACACACTAACTTTTAGCTTAGGTGCAGGTCTCGCTGGTTTAAGCGGCGCCTTATTGGCACCAACCTCTACAATTGCTCCTTTCATGGGTCAACAATTTGTCGCACCTGCTTTCATTACCGTTGTAGTGGGTGGAGCTGCCAATGTAATAAGCGGCGCGGTTGGCAGCAGCGTGTTGCTTTCCGCTATTAAAACGCCTATTGGCATGGCATATGGTGCTTTTTTAGGAACCGTAGCGTTACTAGTTGCTTCACTAATCATCATTCGCATCATGCCTGATGGAATTTCAGCAGCGATTCAAAAATTAATGGATCGGAGACGTACTCGTAATACAAAATGACCTCAAAAGTATTACATTTAATTGGTGGCAATGCTGACATAGGCACATCAAAAACATTTTGGATTGGGTTCGTTATCGCGGTAATTCTTTTTGCACTTTATCCAACTCAAGTTTCTGAATTTCGCGCATCCAATGCTTCCTATTATTTACTAAACATTCCGCTTGCACTCGGTATGGCACTGCTTTGGGGATACTGTGGAGTGTTAAGTTTTGGACACGTAGCCTATTTTGGCATTGCCGGTTATACCTACGGAATTATTGCCGGCAATATGGCTGGGAATTCACTTGGTTCTATAGCAGGAGTCTTGGGTGGATTGCTTGCTAGCGCAGTAGTTGCAGGAATTTTTGCATACTTTGTTTTCTACTCTCGTGTGCGCGAGTGGATCATTCCCATTCTCACGCTAGTGTTAACTCTACTTTTAGAAACTTTTCTTGGCCAAACTGCTGGCTATCAATGGCGTGTTGGTTCGGTACTGTTAGGTGGCTACAACGGCATGACAGGTATACCTTCATTTCAGATTGGTAGTTTTGTTTTCATGGGCAATTCATTTTACTACTTCTGCATGGTGATCGTTTTAGCATGTTACGTAGGCTTAAGAATGCTATTGAATTCTAAATTTGGCCAAGTAGTTACTGCAATTCGAGAAGACCCATTGCGTACAGAAGTCTTTGGTTACGATATTCGCGCAAGACAATGGTTGGTGTTTGTTTTATCTGCACTATTAGCGGCTATAAGTGGTTTGTTATATGTGCAATGGGGGAACTACATAACTCCTAGTCAGGTTGGACTGTTATCTGCAGCACTACCCGTAATTTGGGCTGCCGTTGGTGGTCGCACAAGTTTGCTCGCCGTACTAATTGCAACCATTGTTCTAAATTGGGTGACTTTTACGTTGTCATCACAAGGCAACCAATATGCAATGGTCATCATTGGTACGGCATTAGTCATTACGATGGTCTTCTTCCCACGCGGGATAGTCATCATGATTGCAGAATGGATAGGCAAATTAACTAATCGAAAAAACACCACGGTAATCCGTTAACAATGGCAAGTGAATACGCACTAGAAACACGTAACGTTAACAAACGTTTTGGTGGAGTCGTTGCTGCGAATAACATTGATTTGAAAATAGAGCCGGGTGAATTAAGGTGCATTATCGGTCCTAATGGTGCGGGGAAATCGACACTTTTTTCATTATTGTGTGGCATTCAACGAGCAGACAGCGGTGAAATTTATATTGGTGGGCATAATGTTACTCATATGCAACCCTATAAACGCGTACGCCATGGCATTGGCCTTACTTTTCAAACCAACCGTGCTTACCAGGAACTAAGTGTAAAACATAATCTTATGGTTCCAAACCCATCATTAGCCGTCTCAAAAGAAGCTCATCAACAAGGCCAAGAAAGATTAATGTTGGCGCTTGAAGAATTTGGGTTAGATCTTAATGACGATACGCTTGCTAGTGAAATACCTCACCACACTCTTCAATGGCTGGAAATTTCTATGGTGCTTGCAGGATTTCCTGATCTTGTTTTAATAGACGAACCCACTGCGGGAATGTCACGCGAGGAAACAGATCGTACTGTAACGGTATTGAAAAAACTAAATGATAGTGGCCTTACCATCATAGTAGTTGAACATGATATGCATTTTGTTAAAAGCATTGCCAAAAAAGTTACTGTTTTACATCAAGGGCGTATTTTCATAGAAGGTAATCTAGATGAAGTTGTCACAAACGAAGAAGTTAAGAAGATATATTTAGGACATGCACATTAATTAATATTATGACAATCTTAAATACTGATAATGTTATTGCAGGTTATAAAACTGCAAACGTTTTGCAAGGTGTCAGCATATCCTTATCAGAGGGTGAAATAGTTTCTGTTGTAGGTCGAAATGGTGTCGGAAAATCCACACTGGTAAAAACAATTATCGGCTTGTTGCCTGCACGTTCTGGTCATATTATTTTTAATAACAAAGACATTACCTCAACCAAAGCAAATATTCGCGCAAAATCAGGTATCGGCTATGTGCCACAAGGCCGTGGAATTTTCGCTGAGTTAACTGTCCAAGAGAATTTACGAATGGGTGGCTTAATAGGCGCTAAACAGAAAAAACTCAATTTTGATGCTGTATTTTCTTACTTCCCAATCCTAAAAGAACGGTTACATCAACGTGGCGGCACACTAAGCGGCGGGCAACAAGAAATGCTTGCTATCGCACGAGCACTTATCAATAAACCAAAACTTTTATTATTAGACGAACCCAGTGATGGTGTACAACCCAACATAGTTGAAGAAATTGGCAGTTTTCTTTTAAAACTTAAAGAAACAGGTGACATCACCGTCTTATTAGTGGAACAAAACTTTGATTTACTGCAAACCGTTTCTGATCGTGCGTATGCGATGGAGAAAGGCACAGTGTCGGAAGCTTTGACAAAAGAAGATTTAAATAACGACGAAACGCTTGCTGCACATATTGCTGTGTAATTAATTTACTAAATTATTTTTAAATAAACATGAGGTAAATATTATGGAAATGATCAGTCGAAAATATACTAATGATTGGGTAGAAAATTCCATTATGTACAAACGTGGAGTGGGCAAAGGATCAAGTGGGGTTACTCATCATTTAACTGAAGATGTACAAGGTACCTATATTTACACCATGGGCCCCTATTCTGATCCAGTGATGACGATTAAACCAGGTGATCAAGTAGTAGTGGAAACACGTGATGCATTTGAAGGTGCAATTAAATCAGAACAAGATAAACCTTCTGAAATATTAAAAATGCCATTTTTAAATCCACAAGCTGGCCCCATAATGATTGAAGGTGCGGAATCTGGTGATGCGGTAGCCGTTCATATAGAGACTATGGTTCCACGTGGCCCCAAACCTCAAGGCACATGCTGCATGATAAAAGAATTTGGTGCATTAACAGGAACGTATTACACCGCAACTCTAAATGAACCTTTGCCCGAGAAAGTTCGGAAAATAGATATAGACGAAAACAGCGTCTATTGGAGCGATAAAGTAACGCTTCCCTACCGACCGCATATAGGTACTTTATCTTTATCACCTGAAATTGATTCAATTAATTCCCTCACTCCAGATAATCATGGTGGCAACATGGATCTTCCCGATATGGGACCGGGGACCATTACCTATTTACCCGTACGTTCACCGGGCGGACGCCTTTTCATAGGTGATGCACACGCATGCCAAGGTGATGGTGAAGTATGTGGAGTTGCAGTCGAATACCCAACTGTAACAACGATTACCGTTGACTTAATTAAAGGTTACACCATTGAATGGCCAAGACTGGAAGCTGATGATTTTATAATGGGCATCGGCAGTACCAGACCGTTAGAAGATGCTACAAGAATTGCTTATAGAGAGCTTATTTATTGGATGGAAAATGAATACAATTTTGATCGCTGGGATGCTTACATGATGCTTAGCCAATGCGGAAAAGTACGTTTAGGCAATTTTGTAGATCCTAAATATACAGTAGGTGCTGCGATACCTAAAAAATATTTAACTTAAGCAGTTTATTTAAAAATTCTTATTAAGAAATGTTGTTTATCAACATTTCAGAATGCAATTCATCTAAAGAATTGCAACCAAGTTGGCCTAGTGCACGATCAATTTCTGTAGTGAGAATAGATAGCGCATGATTTACCCCATCCTGCCCACCGGCAGCAAGTCCAAATAAGGTTGCACGTCCAATCATTACTGCATTCGCACCTAATGCAATGGCTTTTAGCACATCAGTACCTCGCCTAAAACCACTATCAACTATAATTGTCATTCTATCCCCTACTGCTTCAACAATTTCAGGCAAGACTTCAATTGGCGCGACACAACTATCTAACTGTCTTCCACCATGATTACTAATAATAATTCCATCACAACCGAGCTCAGCTGCTCGAACTGCATCTGCAGCATTCAAGATACCTTTTAAAATTAATTTTCTTGGCCACTTTTCACGTAACCATGAAACTTCATCCCAAGAAATATCAGGCGCAAATAGCTTTGGAAAAATAGCAACACCACCTTTTGCAGTTTTTGCTTCAGGTGGCATGAACTTAACAATATTTTCAAACCGAGGAATACCGTGTGGCACTAACACATCGAACATCCATCTTGGATGGCACGCCACATCCATCATATTACGCATAGTTAGCTTTGCAGGCGCACGATAATTTCTCTTATCCCATTCACGGTTCCCAAATACGTTCGCATCGGTTGTAAAAACTAAAGCCTCATAATTTTCATTTTCTGCACGTTTCAAAATATCACGTGTAATATCACGATCCGACATCACATAAAGCTGCATCCATAACCGTCCACCTGCTTCTTGCGCAACATCTTCTAAACTTACGTTGGAAACTGTGCTTAAACAAAAAGGAATATTATTGTTTTTAGCGGCATGCGCTAATGCAACATCTGCGCGGTGCTGAAGCATGCCATTAAGACCTGTAGGCGCAATTATTAATGGTGAGCTAGATTCTTTGTCAAACAGATTAATAGGTAGTTTTCGCGAACTAGTGTCCACTAACGTGTTTGGTATGAAACGAATAGATTTAAGCGCTTCTTGATTCCAACTTAATGAATTTTCATTTTCAGCGCCACCTACTACATATTCTAGGGCGAAATTTGGAATTCGACGCCGTGCAATTTCATGCAGATCATCTATTGAAACTGCTTTTCGAAAATCATTGCCTGAATAAAGTTTGCGTTTGAGTGACATACTAATTAATTAGCAATTAACCAGCCTTTAATATGACTGCTTTTATGAACTTTATCCAACGTTGTAGTTTATTTATGAAATTCAATAAGATACGAATAAACACTAACATTTAACTAGGTAATTGAAATGCTTGTACGCTCATCCTCTTCAATCTACTTAGTCGTCCTGAAATTCACTACTCAGATGGCTATTTCAGATAAATTAATCAGTGATTAAAATCTAGTCAGGTCAAATATATGGAACTAAAAGTTAACTACGCAGGGTTACTAATATTGATAATTCTTGGTGTTGCAGCAGGTAATTTTATCTCTAGCTGGATAACCGCTAAGTATATAGAGGCAGATATTGAAACAGCATCTGTTAAGATATCCAAAACACCCTCTACCCAAGCTAAGAAATCTCAACAAGCTATCAAAAAACATCCTAAGTCCGACATAGCTAAAAACACTCCAGATCAGGAACAACTCAGTGAACAAAGAAAATTAGACGATAATGGAATTCGTTTTACTAAAACTTGCAGCGAATGGACGGTTGCGCATAAAGATATGCAGACTCAGACTAGCGAAAGAGGCATGAAAAAACACTGCGAGCAGTATCAAGACTACATTAGATCAGGATCATTGCCTCATTCGAACTAACTTATTAGATGAATAACTATCAGTCACCTGGTTTCCAAATTCCAAATGCTTCGCCTTTAGGTTGCATAGTTTGTTGTCTTTGCTTAGTAATGTCGTCATAAACATATTTAGAGAAGGCATTTAGCTCGTTCATAATTTCGTTTTTTTCACCAGAGGGTAAATCATGGTTACCCACAATAAAGCCAATAATCGCTGCCAAATACTGGCCCGCAAGCATTGGGTTTTTTGCGCGCGCATCTTCTTCCACTAAAACTTTTTCAATTTTTTCGATGAGTTCTTTTGATAATTTCAACTGATCCATTCACACAATCCTTTCTAAAATATTATTGTTTGTTTTGTATTATTTATCTTTTAAGCGCAAAGTTTCTAAATGTTGTTTTATTTTTGCTTCGAGCCCACGATTTTCTGGCAAATAATATTGCTGGCCCTGTAATTCTTCTGGTAAATACACTTCACCTGCAGCATACGCGTCATCTTCGTCATGCGCATAACGGTAGCCATCCCCATAACCAATTTCTTTCATAAGCTTTGTTGGCGCATTACGTAAATGCATAGGAACCTCTAAAGTGCCATGCTCTTTCGCAGCATTCATTGCAGCCTTGTACGCAGTATACACAGCATTACTTTTCGGCACACAGCTCAAATAGACTATGGCGTGCGCAATCGCTAACTCTCCTTCCGGTGACCCAAGACGATCATAAGTATTCCATGCATCTAACGTCATCTGTAAGCCACGCGGATCAGCATTACCGATATCTTCACTCGCCATTCGCACAACACGTCGTGCAATATAATGTGGGTCGCAGCCACCATCAATCATTCGACAAAACCAATAGAGCGCTGCATCCGGGTCAGAGCCTCTAACCGATTTATGCAATGCTGAAATTTGATCGTAGAAATATTCACCTTGCTTATCAAAGCGTCGTAAGGACTGCGAAGTGACTTCTTGAATTATGTTTTTAGTAATAATTTTCTTACTAGTATTTTCATCCAATAGATCAACCGCAATTTCTAAAAAGTTAAGTGCCCGACGCGCATCGCCATCAGCAGACATAGCTAACATCTCTTTGGCGTCTTGCTCTATTGCATCAACTTGGCCGTGTAGGCCATGTTCCTTATCTCGTATCGCTAGATCAATACATTGTTGGATGTCTTCATGAGTGAGCCTTTTCAAAACATAGGTGCGCGCTCTGGATAACAGAGCATTATTTAACTCAAATGAAGGGTTTTCAGTTGTAGCACCAATAAAATAAATGGTGCCATCTTCAATATGTGGCAAAAAAGCATCTTGCTGGGCTTTATTGAATCGATGAACTTCATCTACAAACAACACCGTTCTTGAATCTCGACCTTGCTTATAAGCTTTTGCTTGTTCAATTGATTGCCGTATTTCCTTGACGCCTGACAATACCGCAGAAATAGGAATAAACTGTGCATCGGATGTATGAGAAATTATACGTGCTAACGTTGTCTTCCCAGTTCCGGGTGGACCCCAGAAGATCATTGAGTGTAATTTACCGTCCTCAATAGCAACTCTTAATGGTTTTCCCTTAGAAAGCAGATGTGTCTGTCCAACAAAAGCATCTAATGTATTTGGGCGCATCCGATCCGCAAGCGGTCGATAGGAATTATCCGCTTGATCAAATAAATCAGGAGAATTTAAAACTGAATGTGTGATAACGGGTTCCTGGAATAATTATCCAGTGTATTATCGCTTATTGGCAGAAAATTGCTTCTGCATTTTCTGCACTTCCTTTATCTCTGGCGCCATACTTGGCGGTCGTCGCCTAACTATCTATTTATTCGGATGGGTAACCCACTACATCCACACCTTCAGCTGCGATAAACTTAAACTTATCAGGAGTAAATGAGACATTAGTTTTTAAATTGGTAAACTCAATTACCGTTTTTTGTGAAAAATGATCCTGTAACTCCATCTTTTTCACACCATTTTCATCCAAACCAATGTGAATTTTATGGAATTCAGTGTCTTGCACTAGCGGGGTCAACTCAACCCAACTTAAACCATCTTTGATCTCTGCATCTTTAACTTCGAAATCATCCGTGAGAGGACGAATATTGGTTAACAACATTATTGGCGCGTTACCTAATGCAGTATCTATCGGTTTTGCACTAGCCTGCAATAAGTCCTCATCATAGATCCACAAATACTCGCCATCCGCCAAAATTAGCTGTGGATAGGGTTGTGTATATTGCCACCTGAATTTACCTGGTTTATCTAAAGCAACATCACCTTTTGCTTCTTGAATTACTTCACCATTCTCATCGTAAACAATTTGTATGAATTGCCCCTCAAAGGAATTAACTTCTGAGAAAAATTTATCCATACGTTGTATAGCATCACTTCCCTGTGCTGGTCCAAATATCGCAACACCAACGATCAGCAATAAAACTGTAAATAAATATGGTTTTAACATACGTAACATGCAAGTCTCCTGGATCTTAGCCTTTAGACTATACGTAAAGACTAAGATTCAGCAATAAAACAAAAATAATGTAAAAAGATTATGAACTTATCTGAAAATAAGGCTATGTTTAGACACTGACAGGTGGAGGTGCAATAACCTCTCTTGTGCCATTCGATTGGACTCCGCTAACAACACCACTGCTTTCCATTTCTTCAATCATTCGTGCTGCACGGTTATAACCCACTTTAAGGCGACGTTGCACATACGAAATAGATGCCTTGCGCGTCTCAGTTACTATCGAAACCGCTTCATCATAGAGAGGATCCATGTCATCTGCACTACTATTCAATGGTTCTAAACCTGGAATTCCATCACCGCCAATTGAGTTTTGAGTAACCTCTTCTATATACGCAGGCTCACCTTTACCTTTCAAGAACGCTACAACTTTATGCACTTCTTCATCTGATACAAACGCGCCATGCACACGCTCAGGTATAGACGTGCCACCAGGCAAATACAACATGTCTCCGTGACCTAGAAGTTGATCGGCACCCATTTGATCCAAGATGGTTCGCGAATCCACTTTTGCAGATACCTGGAATGCTATCCGGGTCGGAATATTCGCTTTGATCAATCCGGTAATTACATCTACGGATGGACGTTGTGTAGCTAAAATTAAATGTATACCTGCTGCACGCGCTTTTTGTGCAATTCTTGCAATCAGTTCTTCAACTTTTTTGCCCACAACCATCATCATGTCAGCTAGCTCATCAATTATGATTACAATGTTGGGTAGCTGTGTAAGTTCTTCTGGCTGGGCAGGTTCTAGTCCTTCAACTTGATCATTCTTAAACAATGGATCAAGAATTGGCTCACCATCATCTATCGCTTTTTGAACTTTACTATTGTAACCCGCCATATTTCGCACACCTAGTGCAGACATTAAGTGATAGCGACGCTCCATTTCTGCCACACACCAACGCAGCGCATTGGATGCTTCTTTCATATCGGTGACTACTGGTGAAAGCAAATGCGGAATACCTTCATATACTGCAAGTTCTAACATCTTTGGATCAATCAAGATCATGCGCACTTGTTGTGGCGTGGCTTTGTACAAAATACTTAAAATCATAGCGTTCAAAGCAACCGACTTACCTGAGCCCGTTGTTCCTGCTACTAACAAATGTGGCATCTTAGCTAGATCTGCAATTACCGGCAGACCACTAATGTCTTTTCCTAAGGCAAGCGTTAAAGGTGAAGTCTCATCATCATAAATTTCAGATTCAATAACATCATTAAGAACCACTAATTCGCGATGTTCGTTAGGAATTTCGAGTCCCACATAGGATTTTCCAGGTATTACTTCTACGACACGAACACTAATTACGGAAAGCGCGCGCGCCAAATCTTTGGCCAAATTGCTAATTTTGCTTACTTTAATTCCTGGTGCGAGCTGAATTGCAAATCGTGTCACTACAGGACCTGGGTGCACCTCAACCACTTCTGCATCAATATTAAAATCTAGTAACTTAAGTTCTACTTGGCGCGATATGGCCTCTAAGGATTCATTTGAATAGCCTTTAGATGTATCGATGACTTTATCTAAAATTGAGACTGGAGGAAGATCCGTTGCAGTAGCTGCGTTGAAAAGTGGAATTTGACGTTCGCGCTCTTTTCTATCGCTAGGCTCAATATCTTTAATAACAGGTTCTATTCTTGGCTTAGCACGCTTTTGAATCTTTACTTTAGTTTCTTTAACAATTTCTTGTCGTTCTATTTTAGCTTTTTTACTTGCACGCTCTTCGCGTAATTCTGCAATATACTGCCAAGCCCATGAACTAAATTTAAGAGTATTCTTACCCGTAACATCGAGCAGCCATAACCATGAAAAACCAGAGAAAATCGTGATGCCGGCAAAAAATAATGAAAGTAATAAAAGTGTAGCGCCAACAAAACTAAACACTGAAACAAAACCATTGCCGGTTAAATCGCCCAAGATACCGCCAGCAAAACTAGGCATAAATCCGGATTGAAAATGCAAAGTTGCCAATCCACAGCCCGCTCCCAAAGTTAAAAGAAAGCCAGCCCAACGAACCCCAAGGGTTCGATAATCTATTTGACCATTTTCTAGTTTGCCTTCATAAATTAGCCAACCGCTATAGGCCACCATCAGAGGAGCCAGGTAAGCGAGATATCCAAACATGAAGAAAAACAAATCAGCAAAGTACGCACCTACTGTGCCACCAAGATTACCTACAAGATCGTTAGTTCCTGTATGTGTCCAACCGGGATCACCTTGATCATAACTTAACAAAGCCACCATCAAGTAGGCTCCAAGAGCCACTAACACTACTAAGGCGCTCTCACGAAGCCCTCTGAGCAAAGTCAGATTGTGAGGCCCTTTTGTGTTACCTCTCCCCTTTCCTCTGGTCGCTGATTTTTTAAGCGTTGCTTGTCTCATGGTCTCTCTCAATTATCTACGCACAATTATCTTAGCTCAGCACCTGGCTGAGACTATTGACTAATTAAAGTAATTCTTAACTATATTATCTAACCTATTGAATATTATAAAAACAATAAATGCAAGTTTGAGCAGATCTCAAATCTGCGTCATTTCGTTTGGAGCCAAACTTTGGTAGGTATTATTATAATTTTACCCAAAAATGTGCCTGCAAAACCAAAAGTTTATCAAAACACCTTAATGTGTAATGTTATTATATCATCAATAACTATACTCAATATATCCTTCTGACATTATTTCTATTGCTTGAATTTTGAGGCCACCGTACCCATTTACTTTTATCATCGACTGTTATCTGCTAATAATTATCCGTTGCAATATGCCGCTTAATTACACGGTCTAATCAACAGCACTGTACATGACTTACTATCCCTGATTGATTTAGGATAAACATTACAAAGGACTTAAGGAACAATTATGGCTGATTCGCGACACTTTAAACTCTTAATACTGGGTTCTGGCCCTGCTGGTTATACCGCGGGTGTCTATGCTGCACGTGCGAATCTCGATCCAGTTATTATTTCCGGCTTAGAGCAAGGCGGACAACTTACTACTACAACAGATGTAGATAATTGGCCAGGTGATGCAGAAGGCTTACAAGGTCCTGAGCTTATGGATCGCATGTTAAAGCATGTGGAACGCTACGACACTGAAGTTGTATTTGATCATATCCATACTGCTGAATTAAATAAGAAACCCTTTGTGCTTAAGGGCGATTCAGGGATCTATACTTCCGATGCACTCATTATTGCTACCGGTGCTTCCGCACAATATCTAGGACTACCTTCCGAAGATGCATTCAAAGGTCGTGGAGTTTCTGCATGCGCAACTTGTGATGGTTTTTTTTATAAAGGTAAAAAAGTTGCAGTAATCGGAGGCGGAAACACCGCTACAGAAGAAGCCTTGTATTTATCAAATCTTGCTAGTGAGGTGATATTAATTCATCGTCGCGACTCATTACGTAGTGAAAAAATATTACAAAGCCAATTGTTTGAAAAAGAGAAAAACGGCAACGTCACCATCAAATGGAATCATAACCTTGATGAAGTATTAGGTGATGATAGTGGTGTAACGGGTATTCGAATTAAAAATACTAAAGATGACTCTACTGAAGATATTGATCTAAGTGGTGTATTCATTGCCATTGGACACAAGCCTAATACTGGAATTTTTGATAGCCAACTAGAAATGGATGGTGGCTATATCAAAGTTAAAAGCGGATTACAGGGTGAAGCTACTGCAACAAGTATTCCTGGTGTATTTGCTGCAGGAGATGTGATGGATCATGTTTATAGA
This sequence comes from uncultured Mycobacterium sp., assembly GCA_964196535.1. Lineage (GTDB taxonomy): Bacteria > Pseudomonadota > Gammaproteobacteria > UBA4575 > UBA4575 > JABDMD01. The sequence continues at coordinate 21,103 of CAXMUG010000145.1, forward strand.
CAAGCTGTAACTTCAGCAGGATCGGGGTGCATGGCTGCTTTAGATGCTGAAAAATATATCGACCATATGAGTCAAAAAAAGTAATCAAAATTTAATCTCTTTTGACGTCTGATAAATTTAATTTAACAGAGCCTGACCCAAACTACAGTTTTAGTTTTGTCAGTTCACTGAATGATGTACAGCGAACTGAATGGAATAATTTAGTTGAAGATGGCGATCCTTTTTTAAGTTATGAGTTCTTATCAGCTTTAGAACGAAATGATTGCTTAGGTGAAAAATATGGTTGGTTCCCTCACCATCTAACAGTTAAATTCAACAATAAACTAGTAGCTGCTACGC
>CAXMUG010000146.1:0-4705 GCA_964196535.1 uncultured Mycobacterium sp.
CCTCTGGCAGTACATCCGATAATGTTCTAGTTGCGGTCTCATCTCCAACATTAGGTTGCGTGGCACAAGCCCCAAAGCCTAATGCAAATAAAAATAAAGATGCTTGAAAAAATGATTTCGCTTTCATTACATTAAAATTGATTAGTTATTGTTTAAAAAACTCAACCATGTAATTGATATTATCTTTATAAGCGACATTGCCAAGATGGCCTCCGTGTGGATAGATTTTGCTTCTATCCCCGAATACATCCTTTAACCAGTCCATCTCTCCTGCCGCCAGGATGATGTCATCTTCATTATGAATCAGACCAATTTTTTTACTGTTACGTAGATAATTTTCGAGTGGATACAAACTTGCACGTTGCACAAGCTTTTCAAACGTTATTGCTGGATCACGCTCTTGGTAGAAGGGCAGCATAAGTTCTTGTGCGTACTCCATAAATCCAGTGCGATGTGCAACCACAAAATAATCTGAAACGTCAGCACTTCTCTTTGCAGTAGCTCCTTTAGGTACAATATAACCTGACTGTGACATGACATCAGCCGTAACCATCAGTGAAGCAGCGCTGATACGAAAGGCAGTTCCAATAAGTCCCTCTAGATCTTCGTCTTTTGGTTTTTGATCTCTATATGCTTCGAATAGATTGTGTGGTGTTAACTCTAGTTGGCCAGCCTTTGACGAATCATAACGTCTTGCAACCGCATCCCATATTTTTCGCCAAAATACCTCAAACTCCTTGCCCGTTTTAAAGTTGTTATCCAGATAGTCGTCTAGAATATTTACAGAGCTGAACAAACTCACCGGTGTATTGATAACTAGCGCCTTTTTAAAATTAAAAAATTTCTGCTGCTCATCAATGTGAGCCAAATAAGCAGCTTGCGCACCTCCAAGGCTGTATCCGGTTACATAAAATTCAGAAACTTCCATTCGACTTTTTAATTGCGTTGACCATGCCAATTTCATCACGTTGTATAAATCCTGAGAATCATCATCTAGTAAACCAGGAACGGATGAGTTTGAAGCAGCAATGATAAAGCTCATATAGGTTGGAGACGGCAACATAACCACATGGAATCCAGCGTTGTAAAACGCGTTGGACATGGTTGTCATTTTAGGGCCGGTGTAATTACCGCCGGTGCCAGCGATAACAAATATTAGCGGGGCTTTTTGTTTTTGCTGTAGCAGACCATAAGTGATTTTATCGTTATACCAAAAATACTTTGGTGTCACGCGGTCTTTAAATACTTTGAGCTTGAAGAGCTTAACTTTCTTAGGGGCGCCTAAATCCGCTTGGTACTCCTCAGGCGTACCTATGATTGTGGCGGCTAATGGATCTTCTATGGGATAACCATAGCTGCCACTATCTGCAGCTGAGATGTTGCACAATAATCCAAACACACCTAATGCTACAAGGCATGCAGCATTGCTCGTTATCCGCATAAATAATTTGTTACTCATTAAAACTAGGCCGCCAATTACTATGTTCTTTTGCCTGTTTATAAATATTGATATAAGTTTAGACGATATAATGAACGAACTAATATTACCAGTGTTTATGTGTTATTAATAATCTTAAGCATAATTCTAATTATAGACTTGGACTTTTTATAACTAAAGTTCTGTATAGAGCGTAATGTTATATTGTACCAACACACTTATCAGTGTTTTGAATAAGATTAATCAATTGTCTAATCACCCGCTATAAAAACGTATGAAATCTACACGGTTATTCTTTGGGGTGCGAGCAATATTCCTATTGATAGCATGCTCGCTTGCGTACAGTGCACCTAATTCAGTTGTTGCACTTGAGTATGTTGGAAGAGCGGTGTGCGTTACATGCCATCAAGAGCAGTTTCAACGTTGGCAAAACTCACATCACGACCTAGCCATGCAAGAGGCTACGCCTGAAACAGTGTTGGGTAATTTTGACAATATAGAATTCACTAATTTTAATATTACTTCTACGTTCACAAAAAAAGATAAAAAGTTTTTTGTTGAAACAGATGGACCTGTTGGCGAATTGGAAAATTATGAAATCAAGTACGTATTTGGTGTGTATCCATTACAGCAATATCTTGTCGAGTTTGCGGGTGGCCGTTATCAAAGCTTAGGTATCGCCTGGGATTCGCGCCCACAAAAAGAAGGTGGCCAACGTTGGTTTCATTTATATCCCGATAGGAAAATTACACATGATGATCGTTTACATTGGACGGGAGCAGATCAAAATTGGAACTATATGTGTGCAGAATGTCATTCAACCAATTTAATAAAAAACTTTAATCAAGAAAATAATCATTACCAGACCACATGGTCAGAACTAAATGTATCTTGTGAAGCTTGTCATGGGCCGGGTGCGGAACATGTTACTTGGGCGCAGCAAAAAGAAGGTCAGCAAACAAGAAAAGATAAGGGCTTGCAGGTATTAATAAAAGAGTCTGCAATGTGGATAATCGATAGTGAAACTGGCTTAGCTTCGCGCTCAACACCTAGAAATTCTCATTTAGAAATTGAAACGTGTGCGCGGTGCCATTCGCGTCGTAGTCAGCAATGGGATGATTATAAACATGGGCAAGCACTGCTAGACAGTCATCGACCCGCAACATTGAGTGATCCACTTTATTACCCAGATGGTCAAATTAATGAGGAAGTGTATGTATATGGTTCCTTTTTACAAAGCAAGATGTATCAAAAAGGGGTTACTTGTTCAGATTGCCATGATCCGCATAGTTTGCAACTTAAGGCAGAAGGTAATCAATTATGTGGCACCTGTCATTTGGCTGCTAAATTTAACTCTCCAAAACATCATTTTCATGAGGCTGGCAATGAAGGGGCAAGCTGTACTTCATGTCATATGCCGGAGAAAAATTTCATGGTGATCGATGCAAGAGCTGATCACAGTCTTCGCATACCCCGCCCTGATCTTTCTTTGACACTTGGTTCGCCGAATGCTTGTACGCAATGTCATCAAGATCAAAGTGATACATGGGCAGCGAAAGCAATTGAAAGATGGTATCCAGCGAGTCCGCGACGTAAAGAATTACATTATGGTGAAGCATTATATGCTGGGCGCATAGGCAGTATTGGTGCAAATCAATTGTTGATTGATCTTGCTAACGACACATCGCAGCCTGCGATTGTGCGAGCCACCTCTACATCATTATTGCAAGATTATATAGATGCCAATACTCTGCCGGCGGTAAATGAGTTATTGCATGATGATGCTGCCTTAGTAAGGTTTTCGGCTATAAGAACTGTGGAGCCGTTACCATCAGATGTGAAAGTGAAGTTACTCAGGCATTTATTAACTGATAACCTGCGTATGATACGCATTGAAGCTGCAAGAGCGCTAGCCGGTTCGCAAGCACAAATATCCGATGTAACTGTTAGGACTCAGTTTGAGCAAGCGATAAAGGAATACATCGAAGCGCAAAATGTTAATGCAGAGCGACCAGAGTCTCATACAAACTTAGGAAGTTTGTATACAAGTATGGGGAGAGTTGATCAAGCTCAAGCTGAATATGAGCAAGCCATTTCAATAGATTCCGAGTTTATTCCTGCTTATATCAATCTTGCTGATCTTTATCGGGCACGAAATTTAGACAATGAAGGTAAACGTTATTTGCAAATTGCAATTGAAAAGCGCCCAGATACTGGGTCGGCATATTATGCCCTTGGTTTGTTATATGTGCGCCAGAAAAATATAGATGATGCTCTATCTTTATTTCGACAGGCTGTAGAGATAGAGCCACAAAATGTTCTCTATAAATATATTTATGCAGTGGCATTAGATTCAACTGGAAAGTATGAGGAATCCATTAAAGTTTTAACACAAGCACATGAGCAGCGCCCGTCATATCGTGACGTGCTCTATGCATTAATTTCATTTCATCAAAAAGCGGGTAACCACGCTAAGGCAAAGCAATATAATGAAGTACTTAGAAAAATTTCAACCTCAACGCAAAGACATTAAACGTAAATAGAGAGCCAATAAGTCTTCGTAATATTTCCCAAATAGGAATAGGTGGAAAACTGAGTTATATATAAAGCCAATTCTACAAGTGTTGATAGTGAGCCAGATTTATACATTCTATTTTGCAGGCATAAATTCTAGAAGTGAAAATTTCAGACAATTTCGTATTTGGTTCTATATATTTTTGAGTTCTGCAAAATAATGATCCTATATCTTGCTTATAGCTCTTATACCTCAATGCAGCAGTATTGATATAATCCTCACAAGCATCTATAAATAGGGGTAGGGAGTTTGTACCAATACATTTCGACTGGCACTTGGAGTTGTTTTGCAAAAACTGCCTTCGAGCCGATCTAGGCATTGTTCTTTTTCAGCAAGCCACGTCTCTGCTTGGTGCTGATCATTACCCAGGTAATAAAAATTGGTAATACGAGAACATCATTCATAATCTAACCATTGGTTAGTGGTTGATTTCTAGGTGAATGGTAAAATAGGAAACAATCCTAGTATACATTGTGATATTTAAGTCCACTCAGCTATGCCCGGGTGGCGAAATTGGTAGACGCAAGGGACTTAAAATCCCTCGGTAGAAATACTGTGCCGGTTCGACTCCGGCCCCGGGCACCATTTATAGCTTCATTCTTAAGGTTTGAGGCAAATCAAATCGAAATCAATTTGTAGTTGGGATTACAAATGGATTACGTTCAAGAAAACAAAGGGTACTGACAAGTTAA
>CAXMUG010000147.1:0-8539 GCA_964196535.1 uncultured Mycobacterium sp.
TTTATGTATCTGGCGGCATCCTAGAAGTACAGCCAGGTGTCGTAACCGTTCTTTCTGATACGGCAATTCGTGCTGAAGATCTTGATGAAGCTAAAGCACTCGAAGCTAAGCAACGCGCTGAAGAAGCACTTAAAGATCAACAAGGGGATTTTGATGCAGCCAAAGCTCAAGCCGAGCTGGTTCGAGCAGCAGAACAACTACGCATGATTGAAAGAATGCGCAAGATTCGCAAATAATATCTACAAGTAAAACAAGCGCTTATGCTTCCTAAGAGGAGCATGCTATGTGGCTTTATCTGGCCATTTCCCCATCCATTCAAAATAAGCTTTTCTTTTATTCCTTAGCTTGGCATAAACTATTGTTAAAGCAGACGTACTTATACACATTATTAATGTGTTGCTGTTAATCTCCATCGTTTATAAACATAACTACTTAATATGGGTTTAGAAATCATCATCCTGGCTGCGGGCAAAGGCACTCGCATGCATAGTGAACTTCCAAAAGTTTTACACAAGGTTGCGGGTAAACCTATGCTTGCGCATGTTATCAATTGTGCTAAAGAGTTATCTCCTGATGCTATCCATGTAGTTATTGGGCATGGTGCGGAGTTAGTAAAAGCAGAGTTTAGTGAAGAAAAAATAAACTGGTGTGTGCAAACTGAACAACTGGGTACTGGCCATGCAGTGCAGCAAGCATTGCCAGATATAAAAGATGACCAAAACGTATTAATACTTTACGGCGATGTGCCGTTGTTAAAGCTTGAAACGCTTAAAGCACTCATCAGTGATTTAACTAATAACCAGCTAGTACTTCTTTCAGCAAAGCTTAATGATCCAACGGGTTACGGGCGTATTGTTCGTGAAAATAGAAAAGTACGTCGTATCGTTGAACAAAAAGATGCAGAAGAAGATACGCTAAAAGTTAATGAAATAAATAGCGGCATTCTTGCTAGTAACGCAAGCAAATTAAAAAACTGGTTATCAAAAATAAATAACCGAAATGCGCAAAAAGAATTCTATCTAACGGACTGCATTGAATTAGCTGTAAAGGGTCAAGATATTGTTGAAGCAATTATTTGTGAATGCGAAGAAGAAATTTTAGGGGTAAATAATAAAATACATTTAGCTCAGGTTGAAAGAATATTCCAAAAGCGTATTGCAGAACAACTAATGACAAATGGCGTAACACTAATAGATCCAGCTCGTATTGATGTACGTGGTCATTTGGAAACTGGTAAAGATGTTGAGATTGATGTCAACTGTGTATTTATTGGTGACAATGTTTTAGGAGATAACGTATGTATAAGCGCTAATGCAGTAATTATTAATTCACATATAAGTTCAGGCACCTGCATTCATGCAAACTGCCATATTGAAAATGCCAATATTGGCGAGAATTGTGAACTTGGACCCTTTGCACGTATTCGCCCTGAAACCGTGCTCGCAGAAAATGTAAAAGTGGGTAATTTTGTCGAGATTAAAAAAGCCAATATCAAAACAGGCAGTAAAATTAACCACCTAAGCTATATAGGTGATAGTGACTTAGGCAGAGACGTAAATATTGGTGCCGGCACGATTACCTGTAATTATGACGGAGCTAACAAACATCGCACTATTATTGGTGATAATGTATTTGTTGGATCAGACACTCAATTTATTGCACCAGTGAAAATCGGCGATGGTGCAACGATTGGGGCCGGCTCAACCATAACAAAAGACTCACCTGAACAAAAACTTACACTGGCCCGCAGCAAGCAAATATCAATAGATGGCTGGCAGCGCCCTCAGAAAATACGAAAGTAATAAACTAGGCTAAAATAATCATATGTGTGGAATTGTTGGTGCCATTGCTAACCGAGATGTATCTCCAGTATTACTAGAGGGCTTGCGTCGCTTAGAGTATCGCGGTTATGACTCTGCTGGTATGGCAGTACTTACCAATGGATCTATAGACCGCGTTCGTAGAACTGGAAAGGTCAGCGAATTAAGTGCTGCACTAGATGAAACTGCCTTAATTGGTGAACTTGGTATAGCGCATACGCGCTGGGCAACACACGGTATTCCCGCAGAAAATAATGCGCATCCGCATATCTGTAATGAACGTGTCGCTATTGTTCATAACGGTATCATTGAAAATTTTGAAGAGCTCAAAGCTCAGCAAGTTGAGCAAGGTTTTAGTTTTACATCTGAAACTGACACCGAAGTTATTGCCCACCAAATTGTTTTCTACTTAGATCAAGGTAGTTCACTCTATGAAGCAGTTAGTAAAACTATTAAAGATTTAAAAGGCGCCTATGCACTAGGCGTTATAGATAAAAATGATCCTGATAAGCTAATTGCGGCACGTAACGGCAGCCCACTAGTAGTGGGTATTGGTGATAAAGGTAATTTTATTGCATCTGATGTGCAGGCGTTATTAAAAGAGACACAAGAATTTATTTTTTTAGAAAATGGCGACATCGCAGAAATTACCCGCGATGCAATTAACATTGTTGATCATACGGGGACAACGGTTGAGCGTGAATCAAAAATAAGTAAGCTATCAGCCGACGCAGTAGAGAAAGGTGGATATCCACATTACATGCTCAAAGAAATCTATGAGCAACCGCAAGCAATCTCAGACACGCTTGAAGGTAGATTGATTAACGGCCGCGTTGCTGAACAGATCATGGGTCTTAAAGCGAAAGAAATTTTGGATCAAACAAAAATTATTCAGATAATTGCTTGTGGCACTAGTTATCATTCAGGATTAATCGCAAAATTTTGGTTCGAAGAGTTAGCCGGTATTCCATGTTTTGTTGATGTGGCAAGTGAGTTTCGATATCGCAAACACGTTGTACAGCCTGACACCTTGTTTGTAACCATCTCCCAGTCTGGTGAAACCGCAGATACTTTAGCTGCTTTACAGCAAGCTAAACAAGAAGACTATGTTGGGTCACTAGTTATATGTAATGTTCCAGAGAGTTCATTGGTGCGAGAATCTGATCTAGTCCTAATGACGCATGCTGGACCAGAAATTGGTGTAGCTTCTACTAAGGCTTTTACTACACAGTTAATAGCATTATTGTTGCTCGTCATTACTGTAGGCCGTCGTCATAGCATGAATGATGAGATGGAAAAAATCTTAGTCGAACAACTTACCAATCTACCTGTTAGAGTTAATAAAGTATTAGAGTTAGACGGCAAAATTAAAAAATTAGCCAAACATTATGGCGATAAACAAAATGCCCTATTTCTGGGGCGCGGCTCCCATCATCCAGTAGCGATGGAGGGTGCCTTAAAGCTTAAAGAAATCTCCTATATCCATGCAGAAGCGTATCCTGCAGGCGAACTTAAGCATGGACCTATTGCATTGGTGGATGACAAAATTCCTATCATTGCTGTTGCTCCAAATGATGAATTGCTTGAAAAGCTAAAATCTAATCTTGAAGAAGTTCGAGCACGTGGTGGCGTATTGCATGTGTTTGCTGACGTGAGTTCTGGTTTTGTTACTGAGTCAGACACTATCGTTATCGAAGTGGATGCTCCTGATAATGCTGTTGCCCCGATCCTATTTACTATCCCGCTGCAATTACTTGCCTATCATGTAGCTTTATTGAAGGGCACCGATGTAGATCAACCTCGAAACCTGGCAAAATCAGTAACAGTCGAATAAATACCGCGAGAGTGATTGATCTATTAGCATGACTTATTCTGGCGGATGTCATTGTGGAGCGATTCTCTTCGAAGTTGAAGCGGAAGATAACCTTTATCTAGTTGAATGTAACTGTTCAATATGTTCTAAAACAGCTTATCTACATTTGATTGTTCCAAAAGAAAGCTTTCATCTTTTGACCGGGGGAAATGGCTATTCAACCTATACATTTGATACTCACGAGGCAAAACACCATTTTTGTAAAACCTGTGGTATAAAATCATTTTACGTACCAAGATCACATCCGAATGGCATTAGTGTAAATGCACGCTGCTTAAATAACTTTGATGTAAGCAATTATAAGGTCGAAATATTTGACGGTCAAAATTGGGAAGCTAGTATTGAAAAGCTACAAAAGCTCGACAAAATATAGCAACTTACTTCATATACTATATTTTAAATTATTCAACATACTTTATTAAGGCAAGCTCATGAACAAATATTTTTCTTTGCTATTATGCACAGCAATTTTATCCTTTGTTTATCCAACATATGCAGAGGAGATAACTGCTGGCCCTAAAGAGGGCAGTAAGATAGGTGAGATAACTGGTACTACCATGCATGGCGCAGAGTTTAATCTTTCTAAATTAGTAGAAAAGGGCTCAGTAGTGTTAGTTATATTGCGTGGTTTTCCAGGATATCAATGCCCGGTCTGTTCTACACAAGTTGCAGGATATATAGCCAAAGCAGAAGAGTTTGAAAAACAAAGAAATACACCCGTAGTATTTATATATCCTGGGGAAGTGAGTAATTTAGAAAAGCGCGCAAAAGAATTTACCGCACCTCTTGAAAAAGAAGTAGATCTACCGAGTAATTTTATTTTTGTATTAGATCAAGATTATAGAATTACAAATTATCTAGGTCTCCGGTGGGATGAGCCAAAAGAGACTGCTTACCCAGCTGCTTTTGTTATTGACCATAGCGGTTACATTCAGTATGCAAAAGTTAGCGATAACCACCATGATCGTGCAACGGCAGACGAAGTATTAGAATTTCTCGATATTATCCACTGATCTTCCCTGCTATCTACACTTAATGAATGTATTATAAAATGCGTTAATTGGAAGAATTGGTAGGCTGAGATATCTAGCTTATGGTCTGCAACCTACTAATAATTTAGGATTACTAATCATTGTGGGCATTATTTTACCGTTAGTGCTTGTCGGAATATTTGCTGCAATAGCTATTCCTGCTTATCAAGATTATGTGGAGAGCGCTCAACAGGTTATTGAATCTCAAAACCTGCATTAAAAATTCTTAAAAAACATTACCCTGGTAAGGAGTTGGGGAGGAGGAGTATCTTCTGAGAAGAATACCAGGACAATGAATTTCTCTATATGTAGTCATACTAGGCTTTTCCTGCTATAAGTAAATTTCATAATTTACGACATAGTAATCGCTTTTATGGATGATTAAATTACCCACCGTTAAACAACTGCGTTATCTGGTAGCTTTAGAAAAGCATCTGCATTTTGGTCGTGCGGCTGAGACTTGTTTTGTCACGCAATCTGCATTTAGTGTGTCTATTAAAGACCTTGAGATTCTTCTGAACGTTTCTTTAGTAGACCGTACCAATCGAAGTGTGGTGTTTACATCTACTGGTAAGCTGGTTGCACAACAAGCACGCTTAACCATATTTGATATGGAAGGTATTGTAGATATCGCAAAATCTGTACAAGAACCGTTAAGCGGCGTACTTAAAATGGGTGTAATCCCTACTATTGCGCCTTTTTTATTACCAAAAATTCTACCGAAAATTCGTAAAAACTTTCCAAAGCTAGAATTGTATTTAATAGAAGAACAGACTAAAAAAATTCATCAATTATTGCTTGAGGGCGAACTAGATGTATTGCTACTTGCACTACCTTTTGAATTAATGAATACAGAAACGGTTTCAATCTTCAATGACCCTTTTAAGCTTGCATATAAAAAGGGCACTGCGTTAATCGACCCAGATAATTTTTCTCCGAATAAGCATAATAATGATTCAATTATGTTATTAGCGGATGGGCACTGTTTGCGGGATCATGCATTAAGCGCTTGTAGTCTTGGACGTAAAACTAACATAAGTAAATTTTCTGCGAGTGGCTTGTATAGTCTTATACAAATGGTCGACAGCGACCTTGGGGTTACCTTCATTCCACAAATGGCAATTGACAGCGGCTTACTAAAAAATACCAAAGTTCAAACTAAAGATCTAAAAGATAAGTCTTATCGTGAAATAGGTTTGGCCTGGAGAAAGTCTAGTGTTAGAAAACGCGAATTTAAATTGCTGGCTGATGTAGTTCAGAGGTCTGTTGGCAAGTAAATTCTTGCTCCCTGCTTGGTTTAGATAACAAGTAAGCTGTTAAGCAGAGCAATCCAATCTCTACTCCGGACAACACATAAATATTATCTACTAGCACAGTGATTGAGTAGGATGTTGCCATTGAAATGGCAGCAATCCATTTGACTCTAGTTGGTATGGCTTGGTTTTGCTGCCAATCCTGTATCGATTGTGCAAAGGGTGATTTGTAATATAACCAAGCATAAAATCTTGGTGAAGATTTAGCAAAGGCCTATGTAGATAACAAGATAAAACAGGTAGAAGGTAATAATGGAAGAAACGTACCTGCTATTCCTAAGCTAAGGGAAACTCCGCCTATTGTGTTGTAGATTATTTTTTTCATAACCACCTCCAAGCTCGATGTTAAAAGTACCGAGCTGTTAGTAACAACCCGGTACTAGTTGGGTTTAGTTAGCTGGCTTTACGTATTCCAGCAATCACTGCAATAGACTCTCTAACGATATTTCCATACTTAGGATCAGCCTGATCAAAGTGCGGCAACATACGATCTTGAACTTCTGCGGTACACTGACTTAATCCACCAGCTATATTGTCAGCCAACTGTTGTTTTTGATTGGCTGACATTAAGCGGAATAAGTCTCCTGACTGGGTGTAATCATCATTTTCAGCATTTCGATCGTAGCGATCTGCATCACCAGAAATACGTAATGCTGGCTCTTGAATCGATATGCCATCTACAGGGCCACCTTTGCTATTTGGATAGTAATTCGCACCAGCTTGGTCAATTACATTTGCATCAGAACCAGGCTGAACTACTCCCGCCATCGCACCAGAGCGCTGATAGTTTTGAGTACGTGTTGCATGTGGGCAATTAACGTGAACTTGATTGTAATTAGCACCTACACGATATCGTTGTGCATCTGAATAGGCAAACAATCTAGCTTGAAGCATCTTATCTGGTGATGCTCCAATGCCTGGTACCATGTTGCTAGGGGCAAATGCAGCCTGTTCAGTTTCAGCAAAGTAATTTTCAACATTGCGGTTAAGCTCTAAAGTACCAATTTCAATTAATGGGTAATCGCTGTGGTTCCAGACCTTAGTTACATCAAAAGGATTAACTTTGTAAATTTCAGCATCAGATTCCGGCATAATTTGAACTTTTACCGCCCACTGAGGAAAATCGGCTTTCTCAATTGAGTCTACTAAATCACGTTGGGCGTGATCCGGATCTTCCCCTATAATTTGACGTGAAGCAGGTTCAGCTAAGCAATCTATACCTTGCTTAGTTTTGAAGTGAAATTTCACCCAATAACGTTCTCCATTCTTATTCCACATGCCGAATGTATGGGAACCATATCCATTCATGTGTCGATAATCTGCAGGTACACCACGATCTGACATTAAAATAGTAATTTGATGCAAGGCTTCTGGGTTTAATGACCAATAATCCCAAACTGCTTCAGGCGATTTAAGATTTGTTTGTGGGTCACGTTTCTGGGTATGGATGAAATCAGGAAATTTATGTCCATCACGAATAAAAAATACTGGTGTATTATTTCCAACGATATCGTGATTGCCTTCCCTGGTATAAAATTTCACAGCAAATCCACGTGGATCTCGTTCAGCATCACCTGAACCCATTTCACCACCTACAGTAGAGAAGCGTAGAAATACTTGGGTTTGTTTGCCTTTATCATTTAGAAAATCAGCTATGGTGTAATCCGAAAGATCTTTATTTAAAGTGAATGTACCGTATGCTCCAGTTCCTTTGGCATGCACGACACGTTCTGGAATTCTTTCACGGTTAAAATGTGCAAGCTTTTCCATTAACGCCACGTCTTGCATTAAGACCGGGCCACGTTCACCTGCGGTTATTGCGTTTTGATCATCTGCTATAGGGATACCAGTAGAAGTTGTCATTTTACTTTGTGCCATCATTTAGTTCCTTGTCGTTGATTTAAAATTAATGCAGGTTCTTCACTGTATAAGTTCTGATGGCAGTAATAATCTGCTCCAATTTTTAATTAGTAAATTTCATTGTTTTCATCGTTATAATCGATTTTATAGATGATTAAATTACCTATATTATGTGCATATAACACTTATCTGGAATTCAGTACTATTTAACTCTGCTCAAAAATAACATACTAATTTTAAATAAATTAACAGGAGCAAGAATGAGTGGTATACAGGAAAAAGTGTGCTTGATTACTAATTATTACTTAGCAGTAATCACTAAACTGTATTTGTTAGTTGATAACTGAGGAATGATATAACTTCTGAAAAGAGCAAACCTATAGAAAAGATAGGGGCGCAAAATCACCGGTCTAAGGAAGCAAGGATTCTATGACAGCGGAATTACCAGATAGTGAACCTCTCTCTCCAACAACTCTCATTCTCTAAGTCTGAACGCTGAAACTCTTGCTTCCATTCTTTTTGTTAGGTGAAAACCTAATTACCTAAACTAGATAAACTCAATATCAGTTAACTTTCTTCGTATTACTCCAAATAACGAATACCGCAAAAACCGCTATTAATAGGTAGATTATGTCGTACATA
>CAXMUG010000148.1:0-3094 GCA_964196535.1 uncultured Mycobacterium sp.
CGCTCTACTTCAGAAACTACCCATTGTGCTTCATCAAGGTAGTGATCATCTTTTAGCTCATCATATAGAGAAACAAGCAATACCACTCCAAATGCATCGGTCCATAAATATCTCAAACCGTTTGGCCAAATTTTATGCAAACGCATCCAAGCAAGCTTATCGAGCACGTACTCAATTTCTTTTCGAACATACATGGTAATTTTATACGCCGAATGGATACGTATCGGGCATACCTTCTAATTCTTTTGTTTCAAGTGGATATACGGCATGGGTTTTATCAAACCAAATATATTCATTGAACTGCTTGGGTAAGACAGCGTGAAAATAATGACTTGCAAGCTCTGTTTCAGGTCTATAAATCACCCCAATAGCACGCTCCAGGCGGGATTTTAATAACTCATCATAAACATGGTTCAGTTTTGAGTTATTCAGTGCAAGTGAAAAATTTGGAATGTTTGTTTGATGAAATAATTTTTCATAACTTTTTTCAAGCGCGGGCCGAACTTTTTTAATTTCCGCTGGGCCGTCCCAATCACTTGCCGCCATAACCGTGCCACTATTTGTACCAAAACCAATGCTATAACTTTTACTAGCAAGCTCTTGACGACATAAATATCCAATATTATATTCACCGCGAGTGAACATTTCAGTTGCCGATGCATCACCAACATGCGAGTTATGCGCCCACACAATGCCTTTACTATTTTCACCATAATAATCTAGTAAAGTGCGTAAGGTTTCGAACATGTGGCTATCGCGCAAATTCCACGAAGCGCGAGAACCGTGATACATAATGCGATAGTAGCGCTCTGCATTCGCTACCAGCCTGGCATTTTGCACCGTATCTAAAAATCTCTCACCATCATGTTGCGTGTACGTTTCGTGTTTACGCAAAATGTCCGTTAACATCTGCACAACTTCTGCTTCACAAGTTTTGTAAGATCCGGTTATGGCAGCACGCCCATAGGTCGCGGGATCTTTTTGCCAAGGATTTAAACAACCATAGCGTTCACGCGCAATCATGGCGCTATCTGGATCAACATCCTCGAGATATTCTAGAATAGAGCGTATAGAGTTATATAAGCTATACAGATCAAGCCCATGAAATGCTACGCGATCATTTGGGTTTAATTCTTTATTATGATTACGCAACCAGTCAACAAACTTCCGTACCGCACGGTTACGCCACATCCAAATTGGAAACCTAGCAAATGCGGTCCACTCTGAAGGTTGGTATTCGAAATGACGCACATAATGATCAATGCGTGCAGCATCTGGCCAATCTCCTTCAATAGCTATAAAGCTAAAACCTTTTTTACTAATAAGTTCGCGTGAAATACGCTCTCGCATAAGATAAAACTCATTGGTTCCATGCGAAGCTTCTCCAAGTAACACTACCCTTGCATCACCAATTCGGTCTAGTAAGGGCTCAAGGTCTGCTGACTCAATTGAATTAAAAGATTCGGCTGCATCCGCTAGTCCTTTTATTAATACACTATCTTTGAGTTCATATTCGGTTTTTTTCTTTTTTTTTAGTTCTGAAGCCAGGTTTTCATTTTCCGCATCCCACCCTTCTTCTCCTATCAAAGGTACAAAACGCACATCTGCGATGTCCTCGTATTCAAAATCACTCTCCCCGACTCGCGTTACACGCACTAACTCTTGTACACGTGGGTTATTACCGATTGGAATAACTAGGCGACCACCAATTTTAAGTTGTTTTTTGAGACTTTCAGGCACATCAGGCCCACCCGCCGTAACGACGATTGCATCATATGGTGAATGCTCTACCCAGCCACGCGTTCCATCAGCATGTAGAACATGTACATTTTGATAACCAAGTTCTTGCAGTGTTGAATTCGCTTTAGAGGCAATTTGTCCAATTCTTTCTATGCTATAAACTTCACCAGCAATTTCACCCAGCACTGCTGCTGCATATCCTGAGCCTGCGCCAATTTCTAAAACTTTTTCTCCACCATTTAACAATAAAACCTCTGTCATCAAGGCAACAATATATGGTTGTGAAATTGTTTGTCCTTCGCCAATAGGCAATGGAGTGTCTTCATAGGAAAATTCTTGCAACTCCTTTGGCACAAATGCCTCACGTCGCACCTTACTCATCGCATCTAATACTAATTTGGAGCGTATATCGCGAGCAGCAATATGATTCTCTACCATATGACGGCGGAGTTTTTCGAAATCTGGCATATACGTCCTCCAAATTTAACTTCTCAGTAAGAAGTTAAATAAAATACTTATTTATAGTATTGACTCTTATCAACTTAATGACGATGAAAATTAAATTAGCTTATTAAATTACTTAGTATTTTCAGCCTCGAGTCTGCACAAACGCTCTCTAAGCTCTGCAAGCTCTTCCATTAGATCTAGGGCCAGAGCAGCGCCTTCTAAATTCAAACCAAGATCTCGTTCTAGCCGCATAGCGGTGTGTGCTTTTTTCAAGCTTGGCCCAGAAAAACGCCATTGCTCTTGTTCTTTGCCTACAGGATCTAATGCACCTACCGCAACAAGCTCTACAATCCATTCGGCATGGCGGTTACAAACACGGCACATATCTTTCAATGAAAGCTCAACATTTTCATCTAATATAGTTACTGTTACTGGCTTAATTTTCATAAATAATTACACTCCTAACTTAGAGCGTGGATTAAAGGCTAGCTCTTGTTCCATTTCGCGATAAAGTTTTTTTGCAGTTTCACTATCGGCAGAAGGTAATGTAATTTGCAAGGTTACATAGATGTCACCTGGAGAAGCATCAGGTATACCTTGACCTTTTAAGCGTAGTTTTCGCCCACCGGATGAATTTGGTGGAATTTTAAGATCTAACTTTCCAAGCGGTGTTGGTATTTTAATACTAGCGCCTAGCGCAGCTTCCCAGGGTGTTATCGGTAAATTTAAGTAAACATCTTTACTTTCTACGCGATACACACCATGTGGTTTAAATTCAATTTCAAGATAGAGATCACCCGACTCACCTCCACCCATGTCAGGTGAACCTTGGCCCGCTAGACGAATCTTTTGCCCTTGTTTGACACCTTTCGGTATTTTTACAGAAAGCTTTCGTTCTTTATTTATG
>CAXMUG010000149.1:0-12860 GCA_964196535.1 uncultured Mycobacterium sp.
CTTAATCTTGATGAGACTATTAGTAAATACGCGCCTGATAATAAATTTAAGAATGGTTTTGAACATACAAATAAACAACAACATGTTGAACTGTTTTCTGGAATAGTTGCAGGTATCCAACACGAGGGGAAAGGTTTAAGAGATTTAAGTTACATATACAATGAAAAACACGCAAAGCGAACGTTACTTACGGATGCTGAAGTGGTGCATCTTGAAGAGGTTGCAAATTTTGTTAGTAAATTTAAATTTCTTGCTATAGCGGGTTTGCTAATAACATTCGTGGTGTTTATGTTGATGCGAGTTAAAAATATAGCAGTCGCTAAATTTAAGCATTATCTGCTTGGAGGGGTAGGGGCAATTATTATTATTACAATTTTAGTTGCGTTGGTTGGGCCAACAAAAATATTTTATTTAGGGCACGAACTTATATTTCCAAATAATCATCAATGGTTTTTTTATTATGAAGATTCATTGATGAGTACGATGATGAAAGCCCCGGCATTATTTGGGCCTATTGCATGTCAGTTACTTTTATTAACAGTTCTGATTTGGTTAACAGAGTTATACCTCTTACAGAGGTTTCAAGCCATGTCTAGAAAGGTTTGACGACCACTAGGATTACAATTGCAAAAAGTGCGAGCACAGGCGCTTCATTAAACCAGCGATACCATACATGTGATTTGGTGTTTGTGTTATTCGCAAATGCTTTTACCAATTTTCCGCACCATAAGTGGTAAACAATGAGTAGTATAATAAGAAGTAATTTAGCGTAGACCCAACCGCTCGATGCATAAGCGCTCCAGTTTGCTACAAGTAACAATGAACCAAATACTATGGCCAATGCCATGCTGGGTGTAGTGAATCGATAGAGTTTACGCTGCATGATGTTGAAACGCTCTTTGCAGGCTTGTTCTTCTGTCATTGCGTGGTGCACAAATAAGCGAGGCAAATAAAATAATCCTGCAAACCAGGTGATAACAAATATAATATGAAAAGCTTTTATCCAGGGAAAGAAAGTTAGAAGCATATTTAGTTCACTTGTATGTTCTTAAATATCGTAGGAGCTTTTGAATTTTTCTTTGGTGAGAATTCCATGCACACGGATTATTTCAGGCCCTATAGTGCTACTAATACAAAGCGCTTCAACGCCTTCCTGTATAAAGTGCTCGCGCGCAGAATCTGCAGTAGCGCGTAAATCAATGCAGCTAACTTGTAGCCTTTTAGCTGGAATCTCCATTAAATTAATATTTTCAACTTTCTTTTCATTGTCATCTTGTAAATAATTACTTAGATCTGATGTGGGTAAGATTGCAATAGGCTCATTTTCTTCGATTACTATCCATTCTTTGTTTTGCTGCACTAATTCTTTGGCTTGTTCAGTGCTAATAATATTGGCGCTTCGATGTATATTGCGATTCATTACATTTGCTACACCTACCCGACGCAAAGCTTGAACCATAGGTTCATGTCGATAATCCAAGCCTTTTAACTTCATTAACATTCTATAGATAGATCGCTGACCAAATAATTGGCTGGCTGTAAGTTGTGCGGTAACAATTGCTAACATGCCTGGCAAAATAATATTTGGATTACTTGTAAGTTCAAATACACCAGTTAATGCAGCAAGTGGGGCTTGCAAGGTTGCCCCCATCATAGCTGCCATGCCTATGAGCGCATACAGACCTGGGGAAGAAGATAATTCTGGAAATATTGATTGCGCCGCTATGCCCGCTATGCCTCCCAAACATGCGCCGATAACTAATGTTGGGCCAATGAGCCCAGCCGGTAAACCCAATCCTATGCTGCATGCGGTTGCAATTAGTTTTGCCACAAAGATTATTAGCAATAATGTTAGGCCCATATTATTTAGTAGAGAATTGTGTAAGGTGTCATAGCCAATGCCCATAATTTGTGGCGCTACTATAGCGAGTAACCCTGTGATAGAGCCGGCGATGGAAAACTTAAGCCATACGGGTAAATTTTTGCCCGCTAAAGCAGATATCCTTGTTAAGTAAATAAATACAAACGCTGTTATTCCCGTAACTACTCCTAGAAACATCACATAAGGGAGTTCCAGTAAGTTAGTTAGTTGGAAATGGGGTACTGAAAGTACAATTTCTGTACCAAATACTGCGCGCATAACAGTGGTGGCACTCACCGCTGATAAAATAACCGGTAGAAAGCTTGCTAACGAATATTCCATCATCACTACTTCAAGTGCAAAAATCACACCCGCTAGAGGTGTGTTGAACGACGCCCCGATCGCTGCAGCAGTGCCACATGCTACTAATGTGCGAATGGTATTGTTTGGTAAGCCAAGTTGTTGACCAATTTGGCTACTGGCGGCGGCTCCAAGATGAATTGCGGGTCCTTCGCGACCTAACGATTGCCCTGAAATAATGGCTATTGCACCACCCAAGTACTGCAGTAGCATACTGCGAAGGTCTAAGTAGCCTTGATGGTATGAGAGCCGTTCCATTACGTGCGATACGCCCACACTGGTATCTTTTTTTGCGAGTAATTTATAAAGCACTGCAATCAAGGTTGCGCCTGCAATTGGCAGCAAAATACGTAAATGTAAGGGTAGGCCCTCGTAGTTTTCAGGGTCCCCGTAAGGTAAAAATGAAACTTGTACTGCTTCGATGAGTAGTCGAAATGAGATGATGACAAGTCCTGTCATCAGGCCAGCTAGAGTGCCTAATATAGCGAGTTGAATTAGGGCATCTGGTCTCGAAGTACGTATACGAAGGTTTTCGAGTGCTTTTCTAAGTAATTTGCCAATCGATGATTCATTTCCCATGGCTTAGATTATGCCATAAGAATTAATGTGGCTCTTGCGAATAGTCTTATGGGTAACATGTACGTTTTGCTTTTGGAGAAACATATTAATCTTGTATGATGCACCAGGTTTTATATTCAGAACTCACTTATAGAGTATGAATCGATAGTTTATATTTAACAGGAAAATCACACATGATTTCAGTTGGAATAGTTGGAGGAACAGGGTATACCGGTGTGGAATTGCTGCGCGTTCTCGCTATGCATCCAAATGTCGAAGTTAAAGTAGTAACTTCACGTAGCGAAGCGGGTAAAAAAGTTTCCAGTTTGTATCCAAGCTTGTTATCCAATTTTACTTTGGTTTTTACCAAACCTGATGTAGAGGCCTTAAAGGAATGCGATTGTGTATTTTTTGCGGCGCCTAATGGAACTGCAATGCTAATGGTGCCAGAACTATTGCAAGCGGGTGTTAAGGTAATTGATCTTGCAGCAGATTTCCGTATCAAAGATCCAGCAAGCTGGGAGCATTGGTACAAGCAAGCACATGCATGTCCTGATGTACTGCAGACAGCTGTATATGGATTGCCTGAGCTACATAGGGAAGAAATTAAAAAAGCGCAACTCATTGCTAATCCTGGCTGTTATCCGACAGCTGTAATATTAGGTTTCTTGCCGTTGCTTAAAGCGGGAGTTATTCAAAATGCGCAGCTCATAGCAGATGCTAAGTCTGGTGTGAGTGGTGCCGGGCGTGCGGCAAGTGTGCCTGCACTCTTTGGTGAAGCGGGTGAAAATTTTAAGGCATACAATGTAAATGCGCATCGTCATTGGCCAGAAATCAAGCAAGAATTAGAAATTATAACGGCTCATGATGTAAATTTTGTATTCACACCACATTTAGTTCCTATGGTGCGCGGAATTTTTGCAACCTTGTACGTGACAAAAACACAGGGCATTGCAGATTTAACTGGACTTTATCAGCAGCATTATAAAAATGAGCCTTTTGTTCACGTGTTAGAAGAGGGCGTGTTGCCTGAAACAAAACATGTTCGTGCATCTAATCAGTGTATGTTGTCAGTTTCGAAGCCCTATGATAGCGATACCGTAGTAGTCTTGTCGGTGATTGATAATTTAGTAAAAGGTGCTGCTGGTCAAGCTGTTCAGAATATGAATTTAATGTTTGCTATAGAGGAAACTACTGGTTTAATGCAGCCAGGCTTGTTTCCGTAATATTTCGATTATTTATCATGAAGTTAGAAACACATAAATATAATCAATATAAGGGCACATACCTGGTTTCATTTGGAGTGACTGCAGGGTTCTTTTTGCTGTCATTGTTTTTCGCGTATTGGGTGGGTGCGAACGGTTTAAATATTCCATTCATATCATCGCAAAGCGCTATAAAATTTGCAGATAGTGATGAAAAAATAAAATATTTAGAAAAAAATATTCGCGAACTAGAGCATGATTTAGCTTATGTGGAACGTTCGACTAAGGTTGAACTTGCCGCGGTTGAGGAAATGAAAAAAACATTGCAAGAGAAAGACCTTGAACTGTTGGAGTTAAAACAAGAGTTACATTTTTACAATACGCTTTACACTGCAAACACTGATAACACATTGGTGCATATCAAGGCATTTAACTTACATAAAGATGCAATTACAGATAAGTATGTTTATGAATTAGTGCTGACGGGCGTGCCTAAAAAGAGTGAGAAAAAAGTATCTGGAGTTATTGGTTTAAGTGTGGATGGAGAGGAGCAAGAAATACTAAAACGTTTAGTATTTGAAGACGCTAGTGAAATAACCGATACCTCTTTAACCTTCTCTTTTAAATATTTTCAAAAAATTTCTGGAAGTTTTACATTGCCTGATACTTTTGTGCCCTCAGCTGTACATTTAGAAGTGCGTCGCGACCAAAATAGTAAACAGCCGATTGCAGTGAGTTACAATTGGAACGAAGTATTTGGTAAAAGTTAGAAGTAGGATTGTATGGCATTCAAGAAAAAAATTAAAACCATGCGTGTAGATACCTTAGTAGGTAAACACTCAAGAATCGTAGGCGATATTCTCTACACGGGTGGTGTGCATATCGAAGGACAGGTTGAGGGTAATCTCATGGCTGTGGAGGTCGATAAGGGGTTCGTAGTTGTCAGTGAATCGGGATTAGTGAAGGGTGAGATACGTGGCCCTACGGTTATTGTGTATGGGACTGTGAACGGCGATGTATATGCAACAGGGACTATCGAGCTTGCAGCAAGCGCTAAAATTACCGGCAGTGTTTATTACAATTTACTGGAAATGACCACTGGGGCTGAGGTAAATGGCAACCTGGTGCACCAGCAAAGCGCGTGAGGTCAGATAGAAAGTAGCTAGGTTCATGGGTTCAGGCTGCCATTTTGGAATACTTGACTAATTTACTAAGGTAATGTTAGTATATTAGCAAGTTCTAACATATTTTTATTGGAGTAACCATGTCAGCACCTGAGACTGCACAATCATCAGCGCAAACCACAGCGCCTTCGGCACCGCCAGCCTCTCTTGTATTCACCGATGCAGCAGCAAATAAAGTACAGCAGCTAATCGACGAGGAAAAAAACGGAAACCTCAAGCTACGTGTTTTTGTAAGCGGAGGAGGTTGTTCAGGTTTTCAATATGGGTTTACTTTTGATGAAAACCTTCAAGATGGTGATACATCAGTAGTTAATAGTGGTGTTACGCTATTAGTAGATCCAATGAGTTTTCAGTATCTAATGGGTGCTGAAATTGATTATTCAGAAGGTCTAGAAGGTGCGCAATTTGTAATCCGCAATCCAAATGCACAAACAACTTGCGGTTGTGGGTCGTCCTTTTCGCCAGGTTAATGAAGTTTTTTCGTTTTCATTCAAAAAGCGCTCAAATGAGCGCTTTTTTTTGCCCCTTTTTTGCTATGTAGAAAAGCAAATTGTTTTAGAATGGCAATAAGTACATCAATTTAAAATGTTGGACGCTAAATATGTATAAGCACGTTTCAGAAATGGTAAATGAGTTTTCAGAGTGGGGACTTTTTATAAGGCAAGAAGGTCCGGATAATTTAATTTGCGGTATGCCGGATATTAATGAATGCAGTGATGGCGATCTGGTTTTTGTTGAAAGTGAAAATTATGTAAAAGATGTTCTAAACAAGAACCCTTCAGCAATCGTAACGAATGAGAAACTTGTAGATAAATTTAAAGGTATGTCCAACACAAGCATTCTAGTAAGTAAGAATGCAAAGTTAGCGCAAGCACTGTTACGCCAAGCCTACGTAGATCGTGATCTTCGAGATAACGGTTGGCAGAAAATACATCCTTCGGCTGTCATCCATGAGACTGTGATCATTCAAGATAATGTAAGTATTGGTCCCAATGCAGTGATCTCAAAAAATGTAAGCATTGGTGAAAACAGCAACGTTATGGCAAATGCTGTTGTGGAAGAAAATGTACAAATAGGTTCAGAAACCACTATCCATGCAAATGCAACGATAGCCTATGAAAGTGTTATTGGTGACCGATGTATTATCAAATCAGGCGCGGTAATTGGAATGGAAGGATTTGGGTTTGCGCAAGACGAGAATCAAAAAAGTTACCGTGTGCCGCAGCTCGGTAATGTTGTAATAGGTAATGATGTGGTAATCGGGGCGAATACTACGATAGATCGCGCAACCTTTAAAAATACTTATGTTGCAGATGGTTGCAAATTTGATAATCAAGTTCATATTGCATACAACGTTCAGATTGGTGAGGATAGTTTAATCGCCGCGCAATGTGCTGTAGCAGGCTCGACTAAAATTGGTAAAAGACTGAGATGCAGTGGGCAGACAGGTATATTGGATCATCTAAATATTTCAGATGACGTGATCTTTGTGCAACGTGCAGGTGTAAGTCAGGATGTGAGCGAGCCAGGCATGTATGCTGGGCACCCCGCGCAACCTTTGCGCAAATGGTTTAAAAATGCAGCAGTTGCGAAGCAGCTAGATGAATTGAAAAGAACACTTGATGTTCTTGTGAAGGATGCAAAGAAATAATCTTTCTCAGTAGTTGTGTTTTATGGAATCGTTATTCGAAAAAATCGGCAGTTTGTCTGCTATAAATAGTTTAGCTAATGAGTTTTACGATGTGATGGATAGTGATCCAAATGCAAAAGAATTGCGTGGCATACATCCAGAAAACTTATTTATGTCAAAGAAAACCATGTATCGATTTTTATCTCATTGGTCGGGCGGACCTAAAATATTTAATGCAGAGTATACAAACTCTACATGGTTAGAGCTACGTCATAGAAATGTTGGCCTAAGTGAGAAACATCAACAGCAGTGGTTGTATTGTATGGAAACTGCCATGCAGAACCTAGAATTTCAAGATGAATTGATAAACGAATTGTTCGCTAGGTTTTCAAGTTTAATTAATTCGATGATTGCACATAGATCTGGTCTTGCGGCTAGGAGCAAATGACCCAAAGTGGACATATAGCTTAGTTAGATTTTGAAGAGAAATTAAATATGGAATATCAATTATCAAATGATGATCGTGAATTTAAGAGTCAATTTGAAGCCTGTGAATTGCCTCCTGCAGAATTTAATCACCGAGGCCATTTAAGATTAGCCTGCATCTATTTGGTTGAGAATAATGATGACACGGCGTATCAGTTAATGCGCGATTCTTTGATCCGTTTTATAACTCATAATGGCGTTGATATATCTAAGTTTCAGGAAACTATAACAAGAGTATGGACCTTAGCTGTTAGGCATTTTATGGAAAATGATACTGGCGCTTATTCAGCAAACGTATTCATAGATAATAAGCCTAAAATGCTAAACAAAGAGATCATGATGACGCACTACTCAGCTGAATTGCTATTCTCAGATGAAGCTCGAGAACATTTTGTGACTCCTGATGGTGATCCAATTCCAAGGTACGAAAATTAATTCATCAAATGTTCGCATATGGCCAAAAGTGTAGATTTGAAAAATAATTTAATCAGAACAAGTCATCCATGATTTGGCTCATATTCGCATATCCATATGCTCACTCAGTGGCCGTTAGCGGGCCTTTATTCTGGTTTAAAGCACTTTCCTAAAATCACGGGTTTATCCGCGCCTGTAACACTAGGGATGTTTCCAGGTTTATTTTCTAAATTAAGTTTCGCTAACCATGCAAAAGCCATGGCTTCCATCCATTTAGAAGGAGCTCCATGTTCGTTAGTTTGTTCCAGAGTGGTTTTATCTAAGGTTTTTTCTAATTGCTTAACCAGAAATTTATTTTCGCTACCGCCGCCGCATATAAGAACCTTTTTGCTTTGTGGGCACCAAGTATTAATGCTATCAGCAATACTGAAAGTGGTCAGAGCTAGCAATGTTGCTTGGATATCTTCGGGGGAATCGATTGAGTCGAATGTGTCGAGTTGATGCTGTATCCATTCTAAGTTGAAACGTTCTCTTCCGGTAGATTTTGGAGGCAAACTTGTAAAGTAGTTGTCTTCAAGCATTTGTCTAAGTAATTGCGAATTTACTTTACCGCTTTGCGCCCAGTTACCGTCTTGGTCAAATGGTGTACCCAAATGTTTTTGGGCCCATACATCCATAAGCGTGTTTGCAGGCCCAGTATCAAAACCAATAAGTGGTTCGTCGTTATCTTTTGGTAATTTAGTGATGTTTGCAATGCCACCTAAGTTTACTATTACCCGTTCTTCAATTGAGCTTTGTAAGACTTCTGCATGATAAGCGCAGGCTATAGGTGCGCCTTGTCCGCCAGCATCAATGTCGGCTTGTCGAAAATTACCAACAGTAGTAACTCCAGTACAATCAGCAATTATTTGCGCATCACCAATTTGAATGGATATTGCAGGAATTCCATTCGGGTCATGAAAAACGGTTTGGCCATGACTGCCAATAGCAGTAACTTGTTTTGCATCTATCGGTGATTGCATTAATAATTGTGCAACAGCATTGCAAGATGCTTCTACAAACTGTCTGTCGAGACTTTCAAATTCTTTTGGTTGTTGTAGCGTCGCAATGAGTGAGTTGATATCACTGCGTAATGAAGCGCTAATGGGTTGACTGTAACTAGAAACGATATGCGTATTAGATTGTGCGAAATCTATGAGCACTGCATCGATCGCGTCAACGCTGGTGCCTGACATGAGCCCAATATAATATTCGGGCATAAAGGTTGAGTAGATCTATAAATCGCGCATGACTAATGCGTTTTGCGTATACGCATCAAGTTGCACAATCATGGGTTGAATCGAAGACTGAAAGCGATTCATTTCTGAATCAGGTAATGGATTTGCGCTAGGTAATTTAACTTTAAGAGGGTTGCGATGCACACCATTTACGCGAAACTCGTAATGTAAGTGTGGTCCGGTAGCTAATCCAGTGCTACCGATGTAGCCAATAACTTGTCCTTGTTTTACACGTGAGCCGACTCTTGCTTTGCCTGCATACTTTGACATATGTGCGTAAAGGGTTGTGTAGGTGTTCCCATGGCGAAGAACAATAGTATTTCCGTAACCACCTTTTCTGCCACGGTGAACCACTTTGCCGTCGCCGGTAGCTTTAATTGCGGTTCCAGTTGCAGCCGCATAGTCCACACCTTTATGCGCACGAATTTTATTTAACACCGGATGTTTACGTCTTAAATTAAAGTGCGAGCTGATGCGTGCTAGATCAACCGGTGTGCGCATAAATGGTTTACGCATGCTTTTACCATCGGGAGAGTAAAATTCTGTTTTATCATTACTATCAGTATAGCGATAGGCGCGGTAGGTGTGATTATTGTTTACGAATTCTGCGGCAATGATATTCCCATCACCAACTTTTTCGCCTTCCAAAAAAAGCTCTTCATATACCACGGTGAAACTATCGCCTTGACGTATATCAAGTGCGAAGTCCACATCCCATCCAAATATTCCGGCTAAGCCCATAATTAAGCTATCAGACATTCCAGCATCTTGTCCGGCAAGAAACAAAGATTGATTGATTATTCCGGTCGCAACTTGAGATATTTTATCTAGTTCGCGATTAGCTTCTTCTACAATGAATGAATCATTTTCTTTATATAGAACGAGTGATTTGGTTATACTTTTCTCGAGCTCTAGTTTCTCGATGCCATCATTGCCAAAGGTAAAATGTAATTTTTGTCCGGGATATATTTTTTTAAACGGTTTTGCTTGTTTGCCTAAATTTAAAATACGCGTTAGTTCCTGATGAATATCTAAGTTGCTAAAAATAGAAGACAGTGTATCGTCTTTTTTAACAACAACTGTTACATCACTTTCTTCAGCAATAGGTTCAGGTGGAATGGTTTCTAATTCTTCAATAGATTTATCAACAAGATTCGTTTCTTGTATCTTTTTATCTGGTACACGTAGGACGAGAGTTTGACTTTGGTTTTGCTCTGTAACAGGCTTAAGTGGTAATACGATCTTTTGACTACTATCTTTTGCTTGATGTTGAGTGTTTATTTCTGCGCCAATGGCGGCAGAAAAATTTGAGGAAGTAGGAGCAGTCTGATTAGATTGTGCTATAACAACACTGACAATAAAGATTCCAATTATTGCGGTGGCTGCAAGAAGATATGTGGGAACGTGATGTTTTACGCCCTTGCCAGTTGACGCAACATTCTTACAGTCAGTCCCAATTAAAGAATTGTAATCCACGGAATTTGTTTCAATTTTTGGCATAAAATAGCGTTCTTGTACCCATTGGTCAATGAATTTAACAAGACTCATTATTCTATTAAAGAAACGGTTCTCTAACTGGTCGTTCGATATGGGTTATTGGTTTAATAGGATTAAAAATGGCTGAAAATGCACCTAATATGCAATTAGATGAATTAGTCCGCGGGGCTGATGAGGTCTTACTTCTGGAGGAGCTGAAATCCAAGCTTAAACAAGGCCGCCCGTTACGGATAAAAGCAGGTTTTGACCCCACAGCACCTGATTTGCACCTAGGACATACGGTACTTATCAATAAGCTGCGTCAGTTTCAGCAGGCAGGGCATCAGGTCATTTTTTTGATTGGTGATTTCACCGGCATGATTGGAGACCCCACGGGTAAAAATGTCATGCGCCAGCCCTTGTCTGAAAAAGATGTGCAGGCTAATGCTGCCACTTATAAAGAGCAAATTTTTAAGATTCTAGATCCAGATAAAACTGAAGTAGCGTTTAACTCAACTTGGATGGGTAAGAAAAGTGCTGCAGATATGATCAAATTAGCATCAAAGCATACCGTCGCACGTATGTTAGAGCGTGATGACTTTGATAAACGTTATAAAGGCGGAAAGCCGATTGCTATTCATGAGTTCTTATACCCATTAGTTCAAGGTCAGGACTCAGTAGAACTGAAATGTGATATGGAGTTGGGTGGTACAGATCAAAAATTTAATTTGCTTGTAGGAAGAGAATTACAAAAAGAAAGTGGTCAAGAGCCACAGGTCATAATGACCATGCCCATTTTAGAAGGCTACACACAAGGGCCGGAAAAAATGTCGAAGTCGCTTAACAACTATATTGGTATCACTGACTCGCCGAATGACATGTTTGGTAAAATTATGAGTGTCGATGATGAAAAAATGTGGCGTTATTTTGATTTATTAAGCTTTCGCTCAATAAGTGAAATTGAGAGTCTTAAGCAAGAAGTTAAAGAAGGGGCGAATCCGCGAGATATTAAATTTAAACTTGCTGAAGAAATAATTGAACGTTTTCATGATCAAAAAGCGGCTGATGCAGCCCAAGCAGATTTTATTCAGCGCTTTCAAAAAGGTGCTATACCAGCTGATATTCCAGAAAAGACGGTTGCTAGTGTAGACGGTAATATTGCAATAGGTAATTTGTTGAAAGAGGCTGGTTTAGTCGGTAGTACCTCCGAAGCGATGCGCATGATTAAACAGGGTGCGGTTAAATTAGATGGAGAAAAAATTGATGATCCTAAAAAAATTTTCCAAGCAGGCCTCTCGGCAGTGTTTCAAGTGGGAAAACGTAAGTTTGCAAAAGTGATGTTAACCTAGCAGTTACTTGTATAGGGAATTGGTACACCATGGCTGAATCAGAACAAGTAGATGTGAATACGCCTTTAAAAATGATGATTTGGAAGGCATTAAAAGAAAATAATATCAGCTTCCCATTCCCGCAATGTGAGGCGCGGATTCTGAATCCGAACTAGAGAATCTGCGATATTTAAAATTGCACCCACCATCCATGCTGAGATGACCAATTCAAGCGCTAAAATGGGACCAAAAATGGCCGTGGCTGGAAATTTTATGCTTAAGTTATGGTCAAAGGAGGTAGTAATTAATTATTGATCGATTCTAGCCAAGTATTCGCTTGACCTACGATAGAAGCGCCCTATAATGCCGCCTCCGCAAATCGAATATCCCACCAAAAGGGGTTTATTTATTTGCGGATTTTTTTGTCCTTTCATTGACAGAAATAAGGTTAAAAACATATACTTATATGTTCGCTCATGCATACATGGCTGAGCGGTTATTTAACAATTGAATAAGTGACTTGTGTGGGTGCCTTGATAGGTACCTTAATTTTTTTTAAGGGTGATAACAATTCAGTAGAAGTGAGTTTTTAAGTTCTTTACGGAACCTAAAGATTCGCCTCGCAAAATTCGCGAAGTAATTCGCAAAAAGTTATTAACTGAAGAGTTTGATCCTGGCTCAGATTGAACGCTGGCGGCATGCTTAACACATGCAAGTTGAACGGTAACGATGGCAAGCTTGCTTGCCAGGCGACGAGTAGCGGACGGGTGAGTAATACATAGGAATCTGCCCAGTAGCGGGGGACAACTCGGAGAAATCCGAGCTAATACCGCATACGCCCTACGGGGGAAAGCGGAGGATCTTCGGACTTCGCACTATTGGATGAGCCTATGTCGGATTAGCTTGTTGGTGGGGTAATGGCCTACCAAGGCAACGATCTGTAGCTGGTCTGAGAGGACGATCAGCCACACTGGGACTGAGACACGGCCCAGACTCCTACGGGAGGCAGCAGTGGGGAATATTGGACAATGGGCGCAAGCCTGATCCAGCAATGCCGCGTGTGTGAAGAAGGCCTGCGGGT
>CAXMUG010000150.1:0-5333 GCA_964196535.1 uncultured Mycobacterium sp.
AGTTTCTACAGCTCGCAGAGCAATTACATAATCATATCGGCGGCCATCACCCATTACACCCACTGATCTCACGGGCAAGAAGACAGCAAAGGCCTGAGACACATCATCATATAAATTATGTGCTCTAAGTTCAGAGATGAAAATGTCATCGGCTAATCGCAATAAATCAGCATATTCTTTTTTCACATCGCCAAGTATACGAACCCCTAAACCCGGGCCTGGAAATGGATGCCGGTAAATCATCTCGCGAGGTAAGCCTAACTCTTCACCCATCTTTCTCACTTCATCTTTAAAAAGTTCTCGTAATGGCTCCACTAAATTTAATTTCATATCATCCGGCAAGCCACCCACGTTGTGATGTGACTTAATTAAATGCGCTTTACCAGTAGATGCACCAGCAGACTCAATTACATCTGGATAGATTGTGCCTTGCGCTAACCATTTTGCATTATTTAATTTTAAAGACTCATCTTCAAAAATCTTAATAAATAAATTGCCAATAATTTTGCGTTTTTTCTCCGGGTCTTCGACACCCTTTAATTCTTCTAAGTAACGTTGCCCAGCATTAACACGAATTACTTTTACACCCATATGTTGTGCAAACGTCTCCATCACATGGTCACCTTCGTCCAAGCGCAGCAATCCAGTATCAACAAATATACAAGTTAGTTGCTCACCAATTGCTTTGTGCAACAAAGCTGCAACCACCGATGAATCTACACCACCAGACAATCCAAGAATAACTTGGTCACTGCCGACTTGTTGCTTAATATTCTCAATGGATTCATGAACAATATTTGCGGAAGTCCAATCGGCACTGCAACCACAAATATCATGGATAAAGCGTCCTAAAATTTGTTTGCCTTGTTTGGTATGCGTTACTTCTGGATGAAATTGCAAGCCATATAATTTTTGCTCTTTATGCTCGATAGCGGCAATAGGTGCACTGTCTGTACTTGCTATCACTTTAAATCCTTTTGGCAGCATGGCTACACGATCTCCATGCGACATCCAAACATCCAATATAGCTTTCATACCACTTTCGTATCGATCAGAAATCCCTGCTAATAAATCGCTACCGCTTTCAACATTAACCTGCGCATAACCGAATTCTTTTTGGCTAGACTCCTCAACCTCACCTTGCATTTGTTTGGCAATCGCTTGCATGCCATAACAAATTCCCAACACAGGAATACCAAGGTTTAATATTTCATTTGAAACTTCGGGTGTATCTTGCAAGGTTACTGATTCTGGCCCACCAGAAAGAATGATGCCTTTGGCCCCAAAAGCTGTGATTTTTTCTAAAGCAACGTCCCACGGATAAATCTCACTAAAGGTGTTAAGTTCACGCACACGTCGAGCAATAAGCTGTGTGTATTGAGACCCAAAATCTAGGATCAATATTTTATCGGCATGAATATTTTTCATGAAAAATTACAATTTGAAATGACGTGCGAAAAATTATTCGACGTGATAATTAGGAGCTTCCTTCGTGATAGTCACATCATGCACATGACTTTCTCGATTGCCTGCTGCAGATATTTTCACAAACTCAGGTTTAGCACGCATGTCTTCAATCGTTCCACAACCCACATATCCCATACTTGAACGCAGTCCTCCAAGTAATTGTTGGATAATATTTACTACCGTACCCTTATACGGCACACGACCTTCAATGCCTTCTGGTACGAATTTTTCTGCACTGCCTTCATCATCTTGAAAATAACGATCACTAGATCCTTGCTGCATAGCTGATAAAGAACCCATGCCTCGGTAGCTCTTATACGAACGACCTTGAAAAAGTTCAACTTCACCCGGCGCTTCTTTAGTACCCGCAAACAATCCACCAATCATTATAGTGTGTGCACCTGCGGCAACCGCTTTGGCAATATCACCTGAATAACGAATACCTCCATCAGCAATAATTGGCACCTTACCTTTTACCAGCTCGTTGACATTATCTACTGCACTAATTTGCGGCACCCCTACTCCGGCAACTATTCGCGTTGTGCAAATAGATCCTGGACCAATACCCACCTTAACTGCATCTGCTCCAGCTTTAATTAAGTCTAGCGCGGCTTCACCCGTTGCAATGTTGCCACCAATCACTTGCACATCAGGAAAGTGTTTCTTAACCCAACTCACACGATCCAACACCGATTGTGAATGACCATGAGCAGTATCCACCACAATTACATCTACACCTGCTTGCACCAACTCGGTAACACGTTGATCCGTTTCCGCACCCACTCCTACCGCAGCACCGACAAGCAAACGCCCTTCATGATCTTTACACGCTAACGGAAAGTCTTTTGATTTTTGAATATCTTTAACCGTGATCAAACCACGCAACTCAAAGTCATTATTAACAACTAAAACTTTCTCAATACGGTGTTCATGCAATAATTTTTTGATTTCACCTTTGCTCGCACCTTCATTTACCGTTACTAATCGTTCTTGCGGCGTCATAATTTTTGATACGGGTTCATCATGTCGCTTTTCAAAACGCAGATCACGGCTCGTTACGATACCTACCAAAGATTCACCTGATACAACTGGTACACCGGAAATATTTTTTTCGCGTGTTAGCTCCAAAACTTCGCCAATACTTGTATTTGGCTCTACACAGATGGGCTCTTTAATCACTCCACTTTCAAATTTCTTAACTGCGCTAACTTCATCGGCTTGCTGAGCCACGGAAAGATTTTTATGAATGACGCCAAACCCCCCTTCTTGCGCCATAGCAATGGCTAAGCGCGCCTCAGTTACAGTATCCATAGCAGAAGATACCAGTGGCATGTTGAGACTGATTTCGCGAGTTAGCTGTGTCTTTAGTTCTACTTCACGCGGCAGGACGCTTGAGTGAGCTGGGACGAGAGAAACATCGTCAAATGTGAGCGCGTCTTGTTTAATTCGCATTGTGCGGTCCATGTGCCTAAGTGGCGGCTCATTATAGTGATTGCGTTCTACGCGGTAAACTTAATTTATGTCCATTGAAGGACTGTATGTCGTTTTTACAGGCGCAAAAAACGACAGGCAATTAATTACTACAATCTACACCGTCAAGAATCAAGTATTATGCCCACTATGGATAGCTCTCAAATAGGAATGGATCTCGAAGAACGGCAAATTTACTCCGTTCTACAACTCAATCGAGAAGTTAAACAATTGTTACAACAAAATTTTCCATTACTGTGGGTAGAAGGTGAAGTTTCAAATCTAGCACGCCCGGCTTCAGGGCATATATATTTCTCGCTAAAAGATCAGCAAGCACAGGTCCGTTGTGCGATGTTTCGCAATGTCAATCGAGGCATAGCCTTTCAACCCGAAAATGGCATGCAGGTAATAGTACGGGCACGAGTCGGCATATATGAGCCTCGTGGTGAATATCAGCTCACCATCGAGCACATGGAGGAAGCCGGTGTTGGTGTTCTGCAGCGCAAGTACGAAGCGTTAAAACAGAAGCTTACTGAGGAAGGACTGTTCGAAGCCGACAAAAAACAACCGCTGCCTACGTACCCAAAAAATGTGAGTATCGTCACCTCAGCCACAGGAGCTGCAATTCGTGACATTCTAAGTGTGCTACAACGTCGCTATCCGCTACTAACCATTCGCATCTATGCCGTACCGGTTCAAGGCGATGGATCAGCCGCTGCAATCGTAGACGCCATAGAAGAGATCAATAAACGCAAAGGCTGTGATGTGGTGATTATTTCACGTGGAGGTGGCTCGATAGAAGATCTTTGGTCATTTAATGAGGAAGAAGTTGCTCGTGCTATTCATGCATCGAAAATTCCAATCGTTGCAGGTGTCGGACACGAAGTGGATTTCACCATTGCCGATTTTGTTGCCGATGTACGTGCAGCCACCCCCACTGCTGCTGCAGAGCTCATTACTCCACATCAAGATGAACTTTTAGAAACATTTAACCAATATGAAAGTACTTTGCTTTACTTGCTGCGCGATTTATTAAGCAACTTACATCAATCTGTTGACTGGATGACACAACGCTTGGAATCTCTACACCCCAAGCAAATCATCCAACGCAAACAAGAATACTTGATCGAATTACAGCGACGCATACATAGTGCCGTTAAACTTAAGTTATCAGGCCAGGCAAATCTACTAAGTAGCTTGTCACTCAGATTTGAGAGCCAATCACCCTATGCACGTGTGAGAGAAGCCAAAATTAAGCTGATTGATCTCCATAAACAAATGCACCGTAGCATTCAGACGAAGCTGCAACACAAGCAACAAGCTTTACATGCTTTAGCCCGAACTCTGGATGCTGTGAGCCCATTGGGAACTTTGAGCCGTGGCTATGCCATAGTCAGCCATTTGGCGAACGGACAAATTTTGCACGATAGTAAGCAGGTATCAAGAGAAGATGAAATATCTATCCAATTGGCCAGGGGTCATATATCCGCAACGGTTAAAGACAAGCAATAAGCCATTCTTAGCATATTCTGAAAAATCTCAAGACAAATACCTATAACCATTGCTTGCCAGCAGCCATCTTATCTGGCATAAAAGCGGGCTTCATTTTCACAAGAGTCTTCCATGCCAGCTAAAAAAGTCAAAACCAAGAAAAAAGCCACACCCAAGAAGAAAGTAGCGGTAAAGAAAAAAGCTGCGCCTAAAAAGAAGGCTGTGGTAAAAAAAGCTGCACCTAAAAAAACTGCTCCGAAGAAAGCAGCTGCACCTAAAGCCGCACCAGCAGAAAAAAAGCCTTCCAAAGCTGAACTCAAGCAACTACAAGCTCAAGCCGAAAGAGAAAAGAAAAAACAAAAACGAATCGAGCTACTCAATAAACGATCACCAGTAGAGCTACCGGTTGAAGGAATTACTCCATACACTTTGCACCGTGGTGAAAGCTATATGAGTGATGCTCAGCTAGAGCATTTTCGTAGTATCTTATTACATTGGAAACAAGAATTGATTGATGAAGTTAAGCGTACTGTTGATCAAATGAAAAGTGATGCTAGTCAATTCGCCGACCCAGCAGATCGCGCCACACAAGAAGAAGAATTCAGTTTAGAGCTCCGCACACGTGACCGTGAAAGCAAATTAATAAGAAAAATTAATCAGACACTGTCGACTATTGATTCCGAAGACTATGGTTATTGCGAATCATGCGGTATTGAAATTGGCATTAAACGTTTAGAAGCACGCCCTACAGCAACCTTATGTATCGACTGCAAAACGCTACAAGAAATCAAGGAAAAACAAATATTTACCTAACATTTCTCAGAGAGAGATATATAAAGATTTATCGAAACGAGAGTCCTAAATACTTAACCTAAACAGTTAGCTAGTATAGTT
The DNA here is from genome assembly GCA_964196535.1 of uncultured Mycobacterium sp. Taxonomy (GTDB): domain Bacteria; phylum Pseudomonadota; class Gammaproteobacteria; order UBA4575; family UBA4575; genus JABDMD01. The sequence goes on from CAXMUG010000150.1 coordinate 5,323, forward strand.
AATTTGTGAAG
>CAXMUG010000151.1:0-13977 GCA_964196535.1 uncultured Mycobacterium sp.
CCTTTTGCGCGTAGCTTTTGTTGAATCCAGTTTCGTGTTTCTATTTCATTTAACGGCCAAACACGCAGCACTCCGCCTACTTTATCTAAAGCCTTTACCCAAGCAGAATTAATACCACTGCGATCTAATCTAGGCACCTGAACAAGCAACATAACATCGTCATGCAAATTTTCGATAAAATTGATAATTGCCTTCGAACCTGTAGCACCCGGCTTACCATTCGCTATGCGTAAATCGATCAATGTGCGCTCACCAAACAATGACATATTGTTTTGTTCGTGCTGCAGCTCAGACCAATCAAACCCTGTTTCCACCGTTAGTATTTTACGTTCTGAAAAACCAAGTTCTTTCGCGCGAGCGCGAAACATATCGCAGGCCAACATATGCTGATAGGGCTCATCCCCACTAACCAACAATGGAAATATAGAGGATCGAGCTAACTTGTCTTTTAAATGGGAAAAGCGAATTTGCATGAGCAGTGGGCTTGCAGGGCGGTTGAAATATACATATTAAGCACAGGGTACATGATAGCCGATGAACGGCACAATGCCTTAGATTAAGCGATCGCCAATTAACGTTATGTTTCTGCGTAATACCCTACACTATTTCTTAGAAAAATATCGATATTCACTTGAAAACTACCTCAAAATGCCCGAACTGAGCCACCAAGAAATCTTTGATAATGAAGGCCATATCAACTACGACAAAGTGGTTGAAATCGTTCATCTCAATTTAAAGAACTTCCTCAATGGAATATTAGAAGAATGCTTTAACTTAGCAGCGGATGATAGCTACCGAGCTCAAATCAATGAGGCCAATAAAAAAGTGCGCAACCAGGCATTGGATGCTTTTTTAGAAAGAAAGCATATCGTAGCCTCAGAATTTTATGTTGAATTAGAATCGCGATTTTACACCTCAAGCCAGGTGATTATGCGCTCCAGGACTACTGATCAAGCTGATACTCATAGCATGGATACAGATTTGATTGAACTAGCTCTTGCAATTGACCAACTAATCGATCGCAGCGTTGAAAGACATGCTGACTTGATTGATAAACTTACGCTGCAACTAGAAGAATTATCCTTTATTTGTCACCAAGAATTTAATACCCACTGTCTTCAGCCTCAAGACTTTTATAAATTAATACAAAATTGTATCGGACCATTAAATATATCTGCTGATGGGAAAATTTTTATCAGTAAGTTGCTATATCAAAATATTTCACCAAGTTTGAACGATTTTTACTTAGCAATGCATAATTTTTTATTAGACGTAGACATCAACCCAACTGAACACTCTAAGAACTTAAACAATATTCAAGATGATGCAGATGCTAGTATTGATGATGATCGATCAAACTCATCTATCATGAGCATGTCCACAGGACAGTTTTTTGCTCCTGTAGAGCAAGAAGCATGGCAGCAGGAATATGCTACTCAGAATGATTATGTGGGAAAGCAACTAAATAGTACGCCTGAGATTATTGATGAAATTGCAATGGATGTATACGGCCCAGGTCATACTGGTCTAGACCAAACAACGGTTAGTTTACTATTACAACCATATAGCCCTAACACTCAATCAAATTCTTCACCCGCGCAAAAACGACAATTTGTACGCGCCTTATCTAGCGTGCAACGAGTCGAAGCTGCAAACAATGCTATTTTTCAAGCCAAGCAAATTAAAACTGCTGTTCGAAGAACACTGCATGAAAAAGGTGCGTTGGATGCTATAGAAATAGTAGCTAATGAAGAAAAAGTCATTGACTTCGTTAGTAATATTTTCCAGGTAATTCTTGAAGATAATTCTATGTGTGATGCTATAAAAGCTATTCTGGCAAGACTGAAAATATCCACCATCAAACTTGCACTAATCGATTTCACTTTTTTCCAAAATGCTAAACATCCAGCGAGACAACTACTCAACAAACTAACTTCAATTGGAATAAGTTCTAGCGGTAATGAAGAAGCACTATTTAAAAAGCTCACCTCTATTGTCAGAAGCATTACAGAAGGTTTTGACACTGATGTGGAAATCTTCGGATTAGCGCTATCTGAAATTCAACAAATCAATACTGCTTCACTAGAGCAACAAACTACTAGCGGAGAAGCAAAGCTAAATAAGTATAAACTTAAATCTCAACGATCTGCAGCAAAACGCGTTGTTATACATACAATTAAGAAATTTACTAAAAACAAAGAAACAGCCAACCAAATTCTTGAATTTTGTCTGAAATGCTGGGCGCCGCATATGGCTTATATTTATATGACCCACGGCAGATCTAGCAAACAATGGCGCAACTCTGTACGCACTTTACGCAGAACAATTGAAGTTTCCCAAGGCAAGCACTCATTCAATGATGTAAGTCAATACATCCACCATCCTAATGAGTTCTTTGAAAACATCCGCATTGAGCTTGAGTACTTCGATAACCGCAACGACGAATTTGAAGGAGCATTAGAAGGAGCCGAAGTTTGGTATTTAACCTATTTAAGAAAGATAGAAAAAGAAGCAGAGGAGCTTGAAAATAATTCTTCTGAGCAAGAGTTAGAAATAGAAGAGCCTATTGAAACACAAGATAATGTAATTCATTTATTTAAAAACCTTTCACCCACTCTTGCCTCAGAGACAAACTCAATTGAGGCCGAACAAGTTTATGAAGAAAATGAATTTGATCAAGCAGAAGCTGAGCATATTGTCAGCCTAGAAGAATCTTTGCCTGAACCTGCTGACAGTATAGCTGCACATTCTGAAGAGTTAGTGATTGAAACTTATGTGGATCCAGAATCAGAAGAAGTTGATGAGATTGATAAAGAACAAGACTTTGTAAGCGAACTAGACTCAGAAGCAGAATTTGACGAAAACGATATAGAAGATGAGCCTGACCTTGATGTCGTCGAACATCTACCAGAAAGTATCGTCCCTGGAGTATGGTTAGAAGTTTATCAAGGCGAAGACAAAGCAAAACGCCGTTTAAAATTTTCTAAAGCTATCATAGAGACGAACCACTTAGTATTTAGTGATCGCTCAGGTGATTATAGTTTAGAAATTGATTTACAATCTTTCTTAGATGACTTATCTACTGGAAGAAGCAGCTTAATAAGCGAAAGCAACCGTTTTGACCTTGCCTTAAGCTCAGTCATAAGCAATATTCGCTCCAGCCAAGACAATAGCAATAGCAATAGCAGTAGCAATTGCAATAGCAATAGCAATAGGTAGTAAGTCAAACCCACTAATACTATGCTCAGACAATCGCTGTCAAATAGCCAATTGTTTCTGCTAAGCTTTACATCGCTTAACACTTAAAATCATTACGAAATGACTATCAACCGAATTGGTCTCATTGGACTAGGTATCATGGGCAAACCCATGACTAACAACTTACTTCAAGCCAATCATAATCTTGGCTTGTATGCTCGTAACCCCAAATCACTGCAATCTTTTTCAGCTAATAATATTGAGATATATAACAGCCCGGCCGAACTAGCTCAGCATTGCGACATCACCATTACTATGGTTGCAGATAGCCCCGATGTTATTGATGTAGTCACCGGAAAAGAAGGAATCATTTGCGGTGCGAAACCCAAGCATCTAGTAATTGATATGAGTACTATTTCACCCGAAGTAACTCGCTCAATCGCGAAAGAACTTGCATCTAAAGGCATCGACATGTTGGATGCGCCTGTATCAGGCGGTGAACAAGGCGCAATCGATGGCACACTTTCTATTATGGTAGGAGGCAATGCAGACGCTTTTAATTATGCCTTTCCAGTCTTACAAGTTTTAGGTAAAAATATCGTGCATATTGGCGAACATGGGGCTGGACAAGTTTCAAAAGCCTGCAATCAAATTTTAGTTGCCCAAACAGTGGCTGCAGTAGGAGAAGCATTTTTATTAGCCAAGTCTTCTGGGGTAGACCCAAGTAAAGTAAGAGAAGCACTACTTGGAGGCTTTGCAAACAGTAAAGTTCTTGAGCTACATGGCAAACGCATATTAGATGACAATTACAAACCTGGCTTTAAGGCAGAACTACATCTCAAAGACATTGGTATTGCACTAAAAAGTGCTCAAGAAAATAAAATATCAATACCTGGAACAGAAATGGTTGAAAAATACTTAAGAAAACTTATTGAACAAGGGGACGGTGAATTGGATTCTGCTGCTATTGGAAAGATAGTTCTCGATAAAAATAGTTAGGCGAGTCTCTTTTCAAACCCATTTAAATATTTCTTTATATCGTCTGCAATCTAAAGACAATTAATTTTGCCGCATCATTACGCATTTCATCAAACAACTCTTGCGCTTCTTCATTAGCACCTAGTATATTACTTTTATTAAATACGAAACCACGATTAAGATCAATTATCTGCTGATCCAATAAAATTGTGTTGTCAGGTCTTTTAACAGCAAAAGTAACTCGTAACAGCAACTCAAATTCGCGAGCCTTACCATCATTATCCAAAGTAAGCACTACTCTTTCAGTCTCTTCATTTAATATTTGCAGTAGCGCTGTAGCACTTTCAATTCCTACTACATTGATCTGATTAGATTTAAGATTTTTTTCTAGGTGCCGCAACAGAACCCTACTAGACGAAGCACTCTGTATATAAGTATTACTTAGCTCAGTAGAAAATTCACCCTCACCTGCCAAATGAAATCCGCATCCATATAATAAACATGATAAAAAGACTATTTTTAAGAACTTATACATAATTTATTTAACTACAATGTTAACTAATCGACTAGGAATAACAATTATTTTAGTGACTCTTTTATCTCCAATAAATTTTTTTACATTCTCATCTTCTAGCGCAGCAGCTTCTATTTGTTGTTTTTCGGCCTTCGCCGCTAGAGTAATCGTAGCACGCTTTTTACCGTTCACTTGAACAACAAGATCAATGCTGTCTTTTATTAAAGCATTTGGGTCCACACTGGGCCAGTGCGCCTCATATATTGCTTGCTCATTACCTAATCGCTGCCACATTACATGACAGACATGCGGCAGAATTGGCGCCAACATTAGAATTATTGCCTCAAGTGTTTCGCGGTGCACCGCCCTGCCTTGGTCAGAACTATCCACAAAACTTTGCAACTGATTAGTTAGCTCCATATTCGCAGCGATAGCAGTATTAAAGGTATGACGTCTACCCATATCATCAGTAACTTTTTTAATCGTCTCATGCAACTTGCGGCGCAAGTTACTTTGGCTTTCGCTTAAGTCATTCAACTTTACTGGGACTTTATCTTGCACATTGTCTGTGCAATCTTCTACTAATCGCCATAACTTATTTATAAATCGAAACGAACCCTCAACTGCAGTATCTGACCACTCAAGAGAATGTTCGGGCGGAGCTGCAAACATCACAAATAGTCGCACAGTATCTGCACCATATTTCTTAATTAACTCTTCTGGATCTACCGTGTTGCCTTTAGATTTAGACATTTTTGCGCCATCTTTTAACACCATGCCTTGAGTTAAAAGATTTTCAAATGGCTCATCACATTTATATAAGCCTTCGTCTCGCATAAGTTTATTGAAAAATCTCGCATACAATAAATGCAATACTGCATGCTCAATACCACCGATGTATTGATCTACTGGCATCCAGTAATCGACGCGCTCATCAAGCATCATTTCATCATTATCAACACTGCAATAACGTGCAAAATACCAGCTTGATTCAAAAAAAGTGTCGAAGGTATCGGTTTCTCTTTTTGCAGGTCTAGCACACTTTGGACAATTAACATTTATAAACTCTGTTAAATTGTTCAATGGAGAACTAGCGCCATCAAAATCTATATTCTCTGGAAGCAATACAGGGAGATCTTGTTCTGGCACAGGTACAGACCCACATTGATCACAATGAATCATAGGAATGGGGCATCCCCAATAACGTTGTCTCGATACCCCCCAATCCCGTAAGCGGTAATTTATTTGTTTATTACCTTTACCCTGGCTCTCTAAGTGTTCTGCAATTTTTTCAAACGCTTGCTGAGAACTTAAGCCATCGAATTGTGATGAATTAAATAACCAACCTTTTCCAACAAAAGCAGCTTTAGAAACGTCTACACTAGCTGCTTCTTTTTTGGCTGCAATTACCGGTTTAATAGGCAAGCTATATTTTGTTGCAAATTCCCAGTCACGCTGATCATGTGCAGGTACAGACATAACTGCACCGGAGCCATATTCTGCAAGCACAAAATTTGCGATCCAAACTGGAATTTTATGTCCTGTTATAGGATGTACAGCAAACAATCCAGTATCTAGACCTCGTTTTTCGATGGTGCTTATTTCAGCTTCGGATACTTTTGTCTGTTTGCAACTAAGAATAAATTCGGCAATTTTTGCAGACTGTTCAGAGGCATACTTTGCAAGATTATGTTCCGCTGCAATTGCAACATAGGTAACGCCCATTAATGTATCCGGACGCGTGGTATACACATTTATTGAATCCTGCCCTTCGCCCTGAATATTTTCTATGGCAAAGTTTATTTCCACACCTTCTGAACGACCCACCCAATTATTTTGCATGACCTTTACTTGCTCAGGCCAGCCTTGCAGTTTATCTAAGTCTTTTAATAACTCATCTGCATAAGCAGTAATTTTAAGAAACCATTGTTCAATTTCTTTTCGCTCAACTACTGCACCGGAACGCCAACCACAACCATCGATAACCTGTTCATTTGCGAGCACTGTTTGATCAACCGGATCCCAATTCACAGTAGCTTTTTTCTTATATACCAGACCCTTTTCAAACAACTTAGTGAAAAACCATTGCTCCCAGCGATAGTATTTCGGATGACAAGTGGCTAATTCACGACTCCAGTCATATGCATAGCCCAAACGTTTAAGTTGGGTACGCATATAATCAATATTTTCATAGGTCCATTTTGCAGGGGGAACTTTGTTTTTGATTGCAGCATTTTCTGCCGGCAGCCCAAACGCATCCCAACCCATGGGTTGCAGTACATTCTTACCTTGCATCCGTTGGTAGCGGCTGATGACATCACCAATAGTGTAATTGCGCACATGCCCCATATGTAATCTGCCACTTGGGTATGGAAACATTGCTAAGCAATAGAACTTTTCTAGCTTATTGTCTTCAAGCGCTTTAAAGGCTTGGGTTTTTTCCCAATAATCTTGAACAGAGCGCTCAATTTCTTGCGGGTTATATGAATTTTGCATGCAGGTACGAATCAGCGTTGCCAAAAGCTAGCAAGCATAACAGCTAGAATCGTTTCACCTCAATAAAAATACTAGAAAGCAAGCTTATAAAGCAGCTACTAAGTTAGGTACTTAGCGACCATAAACATCATCATATCTTTCAATATCATCCTCACCTAAATAAGTGCCTGATTGCACTTCGATGAGTTCTAGGGGAATCCTTCCTGGGTTTTCCAATCTGTGCTTAGTACCGATTGGTATGTAGGTGGACTCATTTTCACTGAGTAAAAATTCTTTTTCTCCGCAAGTGACTCGTGCTGTTCCCTTCACGACTATCCAATGCTCAGCTCGATGATGATGACTCTGCAGAGATAACTTCTGTAACGGGGAGACAGTGATACGCTTTACTTGAAATCGATCTTCAATATCAATAGTTTCGTAAGCGCCCCAGGGGCGATAAACCTTGGGGTGAATATCAACTTCATCACGCTTCGCCTGCTGTAATTTATTGACAATTTTTTTAACATCTTGCGCCCGATCACGTGGTGTTACCAGTACAGCATCAGCTGTCTCAACAATGACATGGTCTTGCATGCCTACTGCTGCTACAAGTCGATTGCTTGCATAAATAAGGCAACCACTGCAATCCTCTTCAACTACATCTCCATAAATAGCATTGTGGTTATGGTCCTGCTCAAATGATTCCCACAGCGCATGCCATGAACCTACATCACTCCAACCGCTTTCTAATGGCACCACCGCCGCCTTACTAGTTTTTTCCATAACCGCATAATCAACAGAGATGCTAGACGCTGTAGAAAAAGCTTGTTGGTCTAAACGAATAAAATCGAGATCTTTTTCACCGTTTTCATAGGCTTGTTTACATGCCGTATATATTTCGGGTTGATATTGTTCAATTTCTTGCAAGAACATATCAGCACGAAATAGAAACATGCCGCTATTCCAAAGATAATTACCGCTCTCTAGATACTTTTCTGCAGTTTTAAAATCTGGCTTCTCAACAAACTCTGTCACAGAAAAAGCATTATCAGCAACTTTCTCTGGTGCATGTTTAATGTAGCCATAACCCGTTTCAACGCGTGATGGAACAACACCAAAGGTTACTAAATGATTTTCTGCTGCTTGATATGCTTGTTTAACGGCTGATGAAAATTTTTCTCCATCACCCAATATATGGTCCGCTGGTAACACTAATAAACGCGCATCAGCTTGCTTTGTTAAAGCATGCAATGCTGCAATGGTAATTGCAGGTGCAGTATTGCGGCCGATAGGCTCCAAAATGATATCGGAATTTTCGATATTTGCTAAGCGCGCTTGTTCTGCCGCCATAAATCGATGCTCATCATTACATATGGTTACAATATTTCCCACACCATCTAAACCTGCGATTCGCTCAAGTGTGGATTGATATAAACTTGTTTCACCCCTTAGCGGAATAAATTGCTTTGGATAAAGCTTTCTTGATAAAGGCCATAAACGAGAGCCAGTGCCACCAGATAAAACAACTGGAATGAGAGAAGATAATGACTTAGACATACTTTTAATAAACTACGAAATATTAGTGAACTTTAATGTGTTCTAGTTAACCATTTTAAAATACAGAGACCAACTAGACAGCCCAATACGATGCTTACAATGCCCCAATTTCCCCAGCGAGCATAGGGCGTGACTCCGCTATAAGGACTAATGGTAGCTCTGACCACATCATCTTGGAATTGAACAGATTTATTAACTATAACTCCATTTGGATCAATGACTGCAGATATCCCCGTATTAGTAGCACGCAACAAAAATCTGCCAGTCTCCACTGCTCTTGAACGCGTTATTTCCAGATGCTGATGAGGCGCCAGCGAATCTCCAAACCATGCATCATTACTCACATTTACTAGAAATTTAGCTTCAGGCATCGATTCAATCACTTCATTTCCATATACGGCCTCATAACAAATAGAGGTACCAACTGGATTCCCTTTTAATCGCACCAATGGTCTGCCCTCTCCACTCGAAATATCAGCCATCGGAATATCTATATAGCGCTCTAAAAAAGTTAACATCCCGCGAAATGGCAAATATTCCCCGAATGGCACTAAGTGCCGCTTGCGATAAAAACTAAGCTCACTCCCCAGTGTCATTACACTGTTGTATACATGTCCATTTTCGGGGTCGAAGGTAAACACACCGATTAGGTAATCTATATTATTTTGATCAGCAGTTTGACCGACTTTTTGAATAAAAGAATCCTTGACCATTGAGTAATACGTTGGAATCGCAGTTTCTGGCCAAATAATGATATCTGCATCGAAGTGTCTTTTACTCATTTGCAGATATTTTTCCATTATAACGGTGTGCTTACTTTGATCCCATTTCATCTCTTGGGAAATATTTCCTTGCACCAACGCGACATCTAACTTTTCATCATCCGCATGAGTCCAAACTATTTGATTCGCAAAATATAACGATAATGCGATTGCTACAATAGATGCTGCAGAAATGACTTTTTGCTTAGGCTTAGCAAATAGAACTACAGCCACAAAGCATCCCAATAAAATACTTACCCAACTTGCACCATACGATCCAAAAACAGGTAATACACCTTGCAACGGTCCCGTGTGGTGCACATGCCCAATTAACAACCATGGAAATCCGGTAAATATCCAACCACGAATCCATTCAAAGCTTACCCATAAGCATGCAAAAATCACAACAGTAGAAAAACTAAAATATTTCTTTGAATTTAGAAAAATAGTCAAACCAGCTACACCTGCTGGAAATAAGGCGAGAATAATTACCAACAATCCAGCAAGAAATGCACTCAGGACTAACGGCGCATGACCAAACTCATGAATACTATTAAAGGTCCATGGCACACCAAAACCAAAAAAGAATAACCCAAAGATAAAACCATATATCGTTGCAATACGAGTAGATTGGTGTGCGATCGCTACATACAAAACAGCAGGACAAACGAACGTTAACCACCAAAAAGAAAATGGCGCATAAGCAGATACTAAAACCGCACCTGCAATGGATACAAGTAATACTTTCAGACTTAATACTGACATTGATACTTAAAATTTAGTGGCTTATTTTTATATGATTACTTGAACGATCGCTTAGGAATGATGAGCAACGTTTAATAAATGCAATCTTCGCCTATCTGCACGTAACACTTCTATTTCAAAATTATCGAACTCTATCTTTTCACCTTTTTTTGGTAAATGACCAAATTTACTTAATACCAAACCACCAAACGTCTCAAAATCATTATCACTGTATGCAGTTGAAAAGAATTCATTAAAATCCTCTATTGGCGTCAAAGCTTTTATACCAAAGCGACCCTTAGAATGCTCAAATATATAGCGCCCTTCTTCTGCATCATGCTCATCGGTAATTTCACCAACAATTTGCTCCAACACATCCTCAATAGTAACCAGCCCTGATATGCTGCTGTATTCATCTACAACAATCGCCATATGATTGCGGCCATCTTTAAACTCACTTAACAAAGTGTTTACACGTTTTGATTCTGGCACCACTACAGCAGGCCTAAGCACATCATCCAAACTAAACCCTTCTTGCTTCCCATCAATAAAAAACCGCAGCAAATCTTTAGCAAGCAAGATTCCCAGAACCTCATCACGACTATCCCCTACGACAGGAAATCTTGAGTGCGCAGAATCAATAATGATTGGCAACATATCTTGCAATGTTGCATCGTCACGAACCACCACCATATGTGATCGCGGAATCATGATATTTTTAACTTGAATTTTTGAAACTTGAAATGCACCTTCTATCATTTCAAGTGTATCTCTATTTAGTACATTTTTATTTTCCGCATTGCGCAGCAACTGAATAATGTGCTCACTACTCTGCGGTGCGCCACTCAGAAGTAGCTTTATAGATGCAAGCAGACTTGACCGCATCGTATTGTTATCTCTATTACTCGTCATTTTTTACTTATTGATAAGGGTTTGGGATATTTAATTTTTGCAGTATCTCAATTTCTAATGATTCCATCTCTTCCGCAGCTCGGTCATCCTCATGATCATAGCCTTGCAAATGCAATATTCCATGAACTAATAAATGCGCCCAATGTGCGCTCAACTGCTTACCCTGCTGCTGCACCTCATCATCCACTACAGGTGCACATATTACGATATCACCAAGAAATTTCATCTCTACATGTGAGGGTATTTCTGCTGGAAATGACAACACATTGGTTGCTTTGTCGATGTGGCGAAACTTATTATTAAGCGCCTTAGCTTCTGATTCATCAACAATACGCAGGCAAACATTTGTTTCAGCATTTGTAGGCACTGATTTAGCCCAACGCTCAAAATTCTCTACATCAGGTATGCCCGTTTCTTGCGAAACAATTTGCACATCTAAATGGATGATCATCGTTTAATTATTGTCTACTCTTTCGTATGCTTAGCATAAGCTTGAATAATTTTTATAACCAAAGGATGCCGTACAACATCTCGTGCCTGAAAATTACAAAAAGAGATTCCTTCCGTATCATGCAAAATACGTATCACATGTTTAAGACCAGATTCCTTAGTATTTGGTAAATCAATCTGTGTTACATCTCCTGTTACAATCGCTTTTGAACCGAAGCCAATACGCGTGAGAAACATCTTCATCTGTTCAACTGTTGTATTTTGCGCTTCATCTAAAATTATGACAGCATCGTTCAGTGTTCGGCCTCGCATATAGGCTAATGGCGCAATTTCAATTACATTTCTTTCTACCAGCTTGCTAACTTTTTCGAAGCCCATCATTTCATATAGTGCGTCATACATGGGTCTAAGATATGGATCTATCTTTTGTGCCAAATCACCAGGTAAAAAACCTAACCGCTCACCGGCCTCTACCGCTGGCCGCACCAACACAAGCTTACGAATATTATCTCTTTCCAGAGCTTCAACTGCACAAGCTACTGCCAAGTAAGTCTTACCCGTACCGGCAGGACCAATACCAAATACCAAATCTCTCTCTTCTATAGCACGGATATATTTTTCTTGATTATCGCCTCTCGCCTTTATGACACTACGTTTTGTATGCACCACCGCACGATTATTACTTTGATTTTGTTCAGCTATGTTTGCTAATTCCGACTCTTGCAAATATAGATGAACATCCGAGGATGAAAGAGTGCTTTTTTTAGTTGAATCGTACAACTCTTTAAGTACTCCCGCTGCCGCATTACTCGATTTAGCATCACCACGAATAGAAAAAGCATTACCACGGTTGTTAATTTCTACACCAAGTCTACTTTCAAGTTGATCAAGATGCTCGTTTAGCGGCCCACAAAGGTTTGCGAGTCGTGGATTATCGGCAGGTTCAAGCACGATATCTATCGAGTAGATTTCAGCAGACAAGTACTATGCACCCTTATTGTAAGGTTTCAAGATAGGTGCCGCGTAAAGAATTTGAGAAAATATCTGTGATATTAAGGCGAACAAATTTACCTATAACTTCATCTGGCGCTTTAAAATTCACCACGCGATTATTTTCTGTTCGACCCGAAAATTCTTGGTCAGATTTTTTAGACAATCCTTCAACCAAAACTACCTGTTCGGTCCCTAGCATTGCATTGGAGTACTTAGCAGACATACTATTAATTAACTTCTGAAAACGTTGCAATCTTTCTTTTTTTACTTCAGACGGCACATCATCTTCAAGCGATGCAGCGGGCGTACCCGGGCGGCGACTGTATATAAAACTATAAGATTGATCAAAACCTATTTCTTCAACAAATTTCATTGTATCTTCAAAATCTTTATCAGTCTCGCCGGGAAAACCTATAATAAAGTCCGATGAAATACTGACATCAGGTCGTCGCTTACGTAATTTTTTAATGATGGATTTAAATTCTAACGCAGTATGCCCGCGTTTCATTGCAGCCAACACACGGTCCGAACCACTTTGCACAGGCAAATGCACATGATTTACCAGCTCTGGAACCTCTGCATAGGCATCGATAAGATTGTCAGAAAACTCAATAGGATGAGAGCTGGTATATCGAATTCTTTTTACACCCACTACTTTGCTTACAAAGTAAACAAGTAGAGAGAAATCTACAATTTCCCCATTTTCATCTAAACCCCGATAGCCATTTACATTCTGCCCAAGCAAGGTGATTTCACGCACACCTTGTCTCGCCAATTCATTAATTTCAGCCATAACATCTACAAGTGGACGACTAAACTCTTCACCTCTCGTATAAGGAACAACACAATACGTGCAGTACTTACTACATCCTTCCATAACCGATACAAATGCGGTAGGCCCATCCGCTCTGGGTTTAGGCAGACAATCAAATTTTTCAATTTCAGGAAAACTAATATCCACAATTGCTTTTTTACTAGTTCTAGCTTGGTCAAATAACTGAGGAAGTCTATGAATGGTTTGCGGACCGAATACCACATCCACTTGCTTTGAGCGATTAGCCAAAGCCTCGCCTTCTTGACTTGCAACACACCCACCCACACCTATTAATAAGTTGGGATTATTTTCTTTTAATTTGCGCCATTGGCCTAGCTGAGAAAATACTTTCTCTTGCGCCTTCTCACGTATCGAACAAGTATTTAATAACAAGACATCAGCCTCAGACGGATCCTGTGTAGTCTCCATACCACATTCATGATTAAGCACATCCAGCATTTTTTCTGAATCATACTCATTCATTTGACAGCCTTGCGTTTTTACAAAAACTTTCTTCATTTCTTAGAATATATAATATTTAGGAATTACGATACTTAATGAACAACAGAATGGCTATCTGC
>CAXMUG010000152.1:0-17609 GCA_964196535.1 uncultured Mycobacterium sp.
TGCATGGATGCAGGAGGTAGAGTAACGCAGGAGCAGTTATCGAGAATGCACAAGTGTCGCGAGAGACAGGAAGTCGGGAGCGACCGTACGCGTACGAGTTACATCAGGGATGAGGGTAATTTTATTGATCACTCCAAGTCATCGACATTTATTGTGAGGGAGCATGAGTTGTAGGTGTCTAACAAAGTGTTTTCACTGACGGCTGAAGGCTCAGCAAAACTTAATATTAATGACCACTATTGGCCGATAGCGGACATCAAGTAATTTCTAATAAACTACTCAGTTGCGATTTCTTATTCTTTATTAAATCCTCAATTGTGTATCCCTCTAAGGTTTGTAAAAAATTCTTTGAAGCTTTTGATAATGCTTGTTTCAATACACATAGCGGTTCAATAGGGCAAGCATTGTCATCTGGGTTAAAACATTCAACGATATAAAAATCGTTTTCGGTATTTTCTACTATTTCTCTTATAGTCACTTCTTCAGGCTTTAATGCTAATGCCACGCCACCCCCTTTTCCTTGTGTGGATACTATATAACCTAACTTTGCCAGGTGATGCACAACGGAACGTAAATGGTGTCTTGAAACATCGTAGGCGTTGGTGAGTTGGTCTATGGTAGTGCGCTCATTTGGTCGCAGTGCAAGATATATCAAAACACGTAAGGAATAATCAGTGAATTGCGTAAGACGCATAGTAGGGCCTACCTTTGAATTTAGCTTTTAAAAATATTTGACACAATATTTAGGATAGGCGATAGTATAACATCTAAATAGTATAGATGTTAAAGGAAAATTAATAATGTTAAGCGAAAGCACTAAAGAAATTGTTAAGGCGACTGCACCTGCATTACAAGAATATGGTGTAGAAATTACAACTCGTATGTATGGACGTATGGCGGATGAGCAACCGGAGCTTAAGGCAATGTTTGCGAACACAAGAAATGGTCAGGCGGAACGTCTTGCGGGTGCTGTGTTAGCTTATGCACAAAATATTGATGAAATAGAACAACTAGCGCCAGCTATCGCAGTAATATCTAAAAAGCATGTTTCTGCAAAAGTTTTACCTGAGCATTATCCAATAGTAGGCCAGTTATTATTAGCGGCGATGCAGGATGTATTGGGAGATGCGCTAGATAAGAAAATATTAGATGCATGGGCGGAAGCATATACCTTTTTAGCAGATGCGTTCATCAATCAAGAAAAACAGTTGTATAACAGTTAGAGGTTTTTGTTTTACTAGGTTCTGGTATTTCTATAAGTACTGACTGGTCTTAATAGCATCTTCATTTGTAAAACTGTGTCAGCATGTTGCTTCTAACCGCAAGATATAACTGTAACGGCTATGAGTAAGAATAAAGTTTTAGCGTTTCTCGGTATTTCTACTCAGAAGATTGATTTAAAGGAAGGAGTCATTTCAGGGCTTGGTGGTTTTTTTGGTATCGCAGGCGTTTATCTGGTTAGTAGGTTATTTATCTTAGATGATATGGCTACTCTTTTTATAGTAGCTTCCATGGGTTCTTCGGCCGTTTTGCTTTTTGCTGCACCACATAGTTCACTTACACAACCGTGGAATGTGTTGGCAGGGCATTTATTATCTGCATTGGTGGGAGTTAGTTGCGCAAAGTATATAGGCGTTGAGTTAATCGCTGCTGCAGCAAGCGTGGGTGTTTCTATAGCGGTAATGTATTTTGCTCGTTGCCTGCATCCTCCCGCAGGTGCCACCACATTGTTTGCCGTAATTGGTGGGCCATCTGTGCATGCGCTTGGTTATGGCTACGTATTCGCGCCGATTTTAATTGACACTTTGATTATTATTGGAGTTGCGATGTTATTCAATGTGTTGTTTAGCTGGAGACGCTATCCGAGTTATTTGAGTAAGGACTAACTGCCTGATGCTTACCAGTATGATTCTGTAGTGACTTGCCCCGGGCTGCGGCGTAAATTTTTCTTAAGGCCTTTTTCTTTTAGCGCGTTGCGCGTGTCTACAAGCATGTCTGGATTACCACACATCATGACTTGGGAATTTTCAGATGTGAATTGCATATTTGCTTTTTCTTCGAGTAGTCCACTTTCAATGGCAGCGGGGATGCGACCTGATAATGCGAATTCAGTCTCTTCTCGACTTACAAAAGGAATCATCTGAAAACGATCTTTAAATTTAGTTTTTAAATGAGTAGCCGTATCTTGATAAATCAGTTCATTCTTAAAGCGTACAGCATGAACAAGGACTATACTTTCAAAGCGCTCCCATACTTCTTCTGAATTTAGAATTGACAAAAATGGGCCAAGGGCAGTTCCCGTTGCAAGCATCCACATGTCACGTCCTTCAGGCACTTCATTTAATGTAAAAAAGCCATTTACACGTTTATCAATGTAAATAGAATCCCCAGCATCTAATTCAGCTAATTTTGGTGAAAGCGGGCCTTCGGAAACTTTGATGGAGTAAAATTCAAGTAAAGGCTCATGCGGCGCATTTACAAAAGAATAGGGGCGCCCAACAATTTGATCATCGATTTCTAAGCCAAGGCGACCGTACTGGCCCGCTATAAACGGATCAATGTCTGCTTCAATGCGCAGAGAATAAAGCAAGTCAGTCCAATGCTTATTCTCAACAACTTTCCCTTTAATCCAATTGCTCATTTGGCCAATTACTTATTTATATACTCAGTAAAATAATGTGTGTTCGCAACATAGAGGTGAGATCAGTAAAATGCAACTATCCATGTCTAGGTGTTGCTAGGAATACACCAAGCTATAAGCCTGGTGTTGCTGGGCACTGTTCGCTAGCACTTCAAAGGGTGCCATTTGTGCCGCAAAGATTACTTGCTTGCTGGAAGATTGGTATTGGTCAAGTTATCTGATTTGCCACTAAAAAGATTAATAAAGAATTGCAGTATACGTTTAATGCCACGCAATAGATTTGGTAATAACCAAATCATTAACAAGATAAACGCTATTAGTAATCCAATGAATACATATGGATGTGCAATCGCGGCCCATAACCTGCAAATACTGCGACGTCTTCAGTTATTGAAGCTGCCCAGTTGGATACGGGTTCAGGTGAGGTGTTTATCATCACACGACTTCCGGCTTTGGTGAAATGCGTTCCTGCAGCAAGACTACCGCCAACAATTGCAGCGGCCATTTCTGCAGCTGGCGTGACATCACCAATAGCACCTGCGGCTAATAATGCGCCTGCGGGTAAACGAACAAAAGTATGTAAAGTATCCCAGCCGGTATCTACCCCGGGCACTTTGTCAGCAAAAAATTCAACGCCATACGTTAACCCTGCTGCGGCAATTACTAGTGGGTCACTTACTATTTGTAAATCGGCAGGTAGATCTACATAACCGGTATTCGACATGATGCCTAAGGCAAGTAAGGTGCCATATAGTTGACTCTCAGCTATTGATCGTACTTATTAAGACTGCAATAAGACGAATTAGTGCCTTGTAAAACAGCAGCTTAACGTAAAAAAATGTGGCTAAAAAAGGTAAATTTTACAAGGTTAATGTTGAAATCTGCTATGGATGCCCCATATTGCATTGCTTAATGGGGTTAGAGCTAATCTCGATACGATCATTTTGAATGCGAACTTGGTAACGTTGCAAAGCTTCAGTAGCAGGCTCTTCCATGGGCTCTCCTGTGCGCACATTGAAGCGACTACCGTGTAAGGTGCAATATACGAGTTCACCTTTAAGGCAGCCCAAGGATAAAGAGGAGTCTTCGTGTGTACACATATCGTCAACGGCATATATTTTACCATCAACATTGGCCAGTAAGATGTCACCATTCTCTATTGCAAATTTCTTAGTACTTCCTATTGGAAGGTCATTTACAGATGCGAGATCGACGAAAGTAGTTTCATTATCCATTTTTTTATTCAGACACATTCTTAAAGAAAGTTAAATCATGCCGTACTTTATATATAAAATCACTTCGGGTTCTACCGGCGCAATTAAGAATCTTGAGTGTATTAATAAATATGACGAATACAAACAAGCAAAGAAGTTTATTCGAGAGAAGCGCACCGAGTTTGAGGGTGATAGTCGTACCTCACTAAAAATGATCTTTGCAGAAGATGAGTTTGAGGCTGAACAGCGTTTAAGTACTAGCGCATCACGTGACGCACCTATTCTTCGCGAGTGGGAAAAATAATTAGCTGTCGGCAGACACTTTTTAACGAACTTTTAGAATAAGCCGAGCTGAATAAATCAGGGTTTCTATTATATGGATGAGAAGCACTACAAAGAAACCTATTCGAACATAAATCCCAATCGATGTGTGTTTGAGAAATCAATTAGCTCACGCATATGTAACTGCAATAAATCACAACGATTTAATTTAGCCGATCGTGAAGGTGTGGCCTGTACTTCTAATATAAGTCTCGCTCGTTGTAATCAGTTAATTACCCATTTGCATAGTAATGCTCGTTTTGCTCTGCAGCGATTGGATGTAGATAATTTGGCTCATGCGCAAGAGATCAAAATTCAAAACGGTGGCCTGTTAGGTTTGCAGAGCCAGTTGAATATAGAAGCTAAAGATAGTGTGGATGACATAGATGCCATTATTGTTAGTGCAGAAAAAGAATATAGAAGCATCGAGAACTTTCCGTACTCAAATATCATGCAGGTGATAAGTGCATACAGTATTCGTCCTAAAAGAGTGCGCCAAAAAGATAAAAATAAAGAAAATAAGAAAGAAAAAAGTAAAGAAGACTAAGCGGGCATTCGTATCATGGCGACTCTTACTAAATTAGATAAGCTGTTAACTGAAGTTCGTGACTGTCGTGTGTGTGAATCTGAGTTACCGCTTGGCCCAAACCCCATCGTACGGGCCAAACGTAGTGCAAGAATACTCATTATTGGCCAAGCTCCGGGTACAAAAGTACATACAAGTGGGGTTCCATGGGATGACCCCAGTGGCAAACGTTTGCGAGAATGGATGCGAGTAGATGATAAGGTGTTTTATGATCCGGCCAAGATCGCAATTGTTCCGATGGGCTTTTGTTATCCAGGCAAGGGTAACTCTGGAGATTTTCCACCAAGAGAAGAATGTGCGCCTTTGTGGCACAAAAAATTATTAGCCCATATGCCAAACATAAAATTGACCTTGCTCATTGGCCAATATGCACAAAAGTATTATTTGAGCAACTCAGAGTTTTATAGTGGCAGCACAGTTACAGAAACAGTTACTAACTGGAAAAAATTTGCGCCTAAGTATTTCCCATTGCCACATCCTTCGCCAAGAAATACTTTATGGCTTAAGAAAAATAGTTGGTTTGAAAGTAAAACAATTCCACAATTACGTAAACAAGTACGTAATGCGTTAGATAGTTAAAGAGAGCTAATTTAAATTAGGAGCTATGTATGTCAGAACATGATTCACAAGCAGAACACTCACAGATTCTTAGTACCGGCATTGAGAACTACGAGAATTTAAAAGACATCACAACCTTGGTGTACCTATTGCAGGCACTGTTTTTTATTGGCTTTACACCAATAATTGGCCTGGTTATTAATTACTTTAAAAGAAGTGATGTAAAAGGCTCCAATCTAGAAAGTCATTTCCGCTGGCAGATCAAGACCTTTTGGTGGGGTTTGTTTTGGTACTGCCTTGCCACTGTGCTGATTTTTACTTGGATTGGTGCACCAATTGGAATTCCGTTATTGGTTGTTGTAACCGTGTGGTGGGTCTATCGTTTTGTGAGAGGGTGGCTGATTTTGAATAAAGGACAGGCAATGTATACAGCCTAGCTAGCATAACGTCCGTCAGGAGATACCAGTGAAAATATATTTAAAACAATAAGTTACACAATAAATAAGAATCTATCTATATAGGTATATTATAAATTACTAATATACTGATAATATATGCCTCATTAAACATTTAAACTATTTTTGAGGACAACGTTATGGATAACTTTTTTAGTAAAGTAGATAAAGCAAATATAGATGCTTCTTACCACAGCCCATATAAATTTTTATCAGCTGAGAATACTACTGCTAATGTACCTAAAAGAATGGGTGATTTTGTTACTACACTTTGGCTGGAAACAGCGGGTCTTACCGTTTTTATGTCATCAGTAATTCTTGTACCTATATTTTTTAAAGTTTTAGGCTAAATCATTTAAGCCGGAGATTTAAGGAAGAAACTATAAACACGGAAAGTTACTTAAGCCGGCCTTGATGGAAACATTAAGGTCGGCTTTTTTATGCCTATTTGAAAATTTGCTAAAGGGAACTTGCATTGATTAAGTGACTCAAATAGCTAATCTGCAAGAATCGTGTAATTCACGCCTATAATATGAAACCGCGCAAAACTTTTCTTTACACAATAATTTATTTTGTATCATTGGCTGTGCCATCCGTCGTATTTGCAGATACCGTTTTGTTGCTGCATGGCTACTTAGGCTCAAGTTATGAGTGGCAGCGCTCTAATATCGTTCAGCAACTGGATTCAGCAAGCTGGAGAGATGCAGGTGCACTTGCGCTCAATGACGATCGTGTGATTGCCAATAAAGAAAAAACAAAAGCAACACGCCGCGTTTATTCTGTGCAACTAGCGAGTGAGCAATCTATTGATACGCAAGCTGATCAACTTGATCAATATATAGAGTATGTTCGACATGGACATCCTGGTGAGCAAATTATATTGGTTGGCCATTCTGCGGGTGGTGTAGTTGCGCGTTTATATATGGTAAAAAATCCTAGTGATGATCTGGGTGCATTAGTAACTATTGCAAGCCCACATCTTGGTACCAAGAATGCTGAATATGCGCAAACAATATCTGAAAACATATTAGTATGGGTGCATGGGTTACCAGGTGCGGGTAAGCTATATCGTTCTCAATGTTTGTTTTTTGATTTAATTCCTGGGCGATCGGATAATTTAATTGCTTGGTTAAATGTTCAAGAACACCCGCCTGCACGTTACTATTCTATTATTAGGGAAGAAGCCGATGATGCCGTGCAAGATTTCATTGTGCCAAGTTGGAGCCAAGATATGAATGAAGTGTATGCATTGCGTGGCCGTAGTGAAACCTACAAACTAAAAAGTATGCATAGCTTGTCTGCTAAAGATGGTGAGGTACTAATAGCTATTCTTATCGATCTTTACACTATTTAAACCAATGACAAATAAACATGATAAATAAAGCGGTAGTTTTTTATATATGTTTACTGTTAATTTCAGCATGTGCTACAAATCCTTCGCCAAGCCAAAACCGCGCGTTAAAAGTAATTCAATTTCATCCGTTCAATTTGAACAACAATTTTTAGCCGAGGTTAATAAAGTAAGAGCCATTGCTAGAATCTGTGGCAATAAAAATTATCCCGCTGCACCGGCTTTAATATTGAATTAAAAATTAACATCAGCCTCATATAAGCATTCCTTGGACATGTCTGAAAACCAGTTTTTAGAACACGCTAGTTCTAATGGCGACACGCTAGTGGAACGCATGCAAGATGTTAATTATGTGTGGAGCGCGGTAGGCGAGAATCTTGCGCACAATCAAAAGACTATCCAGCAAGTCATAGCAGATTGGCTTGCGAGTCCTGGGCACTGTAGTAATTTAATGTCATCTGACTATACTCAGGCAGGCGTTGCAGTGGTGAACCGGTATTGGACGCAGGTATACGCTACTCCCAAACAATAATTTACAAATAAGATGCTTATGGAAATGGAAGGACCGTTAAAATTTAAAATTGTTAGTTATGATGACTCGAGTGACCGAGAAGTCCATGTGGATTTTAAAGAAGAATTTCTACAATTGAAGTTAGAAGAGCAGGCTAGTCAATTTTCTGATCACGTTAGCTCGCTAAAATCACAAGCAAGCAACCTAGAAGAAGATTCACAAGAAAGACAAGGAATGTTGTTTGTGCTGCAGTTCTTAGAAGAGTTAGTGCCACGTGTTCAGGCGGGCGATATTCCTCTAAATGAAACCATTATTGTTAAGGTGATGGAAGAGTCGCCGATTAAACAATTAATTTCTGGTTTGCAAATAAATTAAAGGTATTGCGTTTGCCGGATTAAATCCGGCAAACATGGAAAGCATTTAATTAATCGCGCGCGCGTCCTGCTGCATCCTTTGCGATATCATTCGCATAAAATTCACGAATTTGAGCGGCTGACTCAATGCGGTTAGCTCCGGATCCAGTTAAGCACTGGTCTTTTTTATCAACTGCCCACATTACATAAGCGGTAAAACCTACAAAATCTTCAGGAAACTGGTCCTTGTGAGGTATGCCGGTGTGCTCAACTCGATCACCTTTAAGTTCCTTTTTGAGCCGAGCTAATTCTTTCATCAAATCATTTACATTTTCTCCGTCCCACTGGCCAACCACTTCGCCTTTTCTGCTTGTTATATCGTTTGACATGGAAATTTCCTCTGGTAAAAAATTGGGTAATTAAATTTTGAGCGATGCAACAGGTCATTTCAAGCACCAATAAGTACTACAGCTTGCTTAGATCACATAAATTCGAAAATAGGAAGATTACTTTTAATGCAAATAATCCGCTAGCCGGAAAGCAATGGTCATTTAATATTGATGTAATCCGTGTCCGTGATGCATATACAGAAGAGTTTCAAACTTCTAAAAAAATGATGAATCGCTTGAATCGCTGGTTAAAGAAAGAATAACTACCAGGGAATTATTTAAGCTGATTGGATTGGTATAGCTAAAATACTGAAGAGCTTAATTCGTTTACTGCTGTAAGCATTTCAGCATCGTCAGTTAGTGCTTGGGAAATGCAACTTGAGCATGCAGTTACAGGGTTAACACCCGTAATAATTAATTTCCCTGCATGTACTAATAAACGTGTGCTCGCACCTTCGTCTAATCCACTGCCTTTCAAGTTGCGGGTCATTTGTGCAAACTTAACTAATTGTTTAGCAGTGTCCGCATCAACACCAGTTTCTTTTCTAACAATTATTTGTTCGGTGGCTGCGTCAGGATAGTCAAATTCCAGTGCTACGAAACGTTGGCGGGTACTTTGCTTTAAATCTTTTAGCACACTCTGATAGCCAGGGTTATAGGAGATCGCCATGCAAAATTCTTTTGGGGCTTCGAGCAGCTCGCCAAGTTTTTCCATCGGCAATACTCGTCGGTCATCACAAAGAGGATGGATAACTACGGTAGTGTCTTTGCGTGCTTCGACTACTTCGTCAAGATAACAAATACTCCCGGCTCGCACCGAGCGTGCAAGTGGCCCATCGATCCATACGGTTTCACCACCAGTTACTAAATATCTTCCCACCAGGTCAGAAGCAGTTAAATCATCATGACAGGAAACGGTAATTAGGGGTCGTTTCAATTTCCAGCTCATGTATTCCATGAAACGAGTTTTGCCACAACCTGTTGGACCTTTCAGTAATACGGGTAATTGATTCGAGTATGCTGCTTCAAAGACATCAATTTCTTCACCTACCGGTTCATAATACGGTTCTTTTTCAACGAAATATTCTTCGGGCTTAAAGGTTTTGGCTTGCATTTTAATTTAACTATTAGAATGTAATTTTGACCCTACTGGGTATCAAACTACGGCGCAAGCACCTAGCTGCTGATGTTGTAAAATAGTTGCTTGAACTAATCACGAAAGTTACTAAGTCAAACGAAACTACTTAAATAGTAGGTGAGGTGACGGCTGTACAATACAATATTTGCTGGATCTGAATAGTGCTAACAAAGACATTTATGTTTGGTTATATTAATAGCTATAGGCAGTTCAGCAATATACTTATGGTTGTAATCAATATACTTATGGTTGTAATCAATATACTTATGTTATGGCTGCAGAACCGTTTCCATAAGCACATGCTGAGCAACATTATTGTAACTTATAGCTTCGATTCGGGATTCCTATAATTAAACCAGCTTATATAGCCGTGCAAATTAAATAAGTTAATTAATACTGCTATAAGAATACTAAAACGGCTATCACTTTTTATCTGTTGAATTGTTAATGAATAGCTAGCAAACTTGCCGATCCCAAAAAAATAACTTAAGCGGAATTCTTAAACAATGTTCTCAATTAATCCCTTCGCCGAACTCTCGACAGTAATTTCGCCCTCAATCATTCAAGGGTACATCGTGCTCATGTTCATTATGGTTGTCGGTGGCACGATTCTAGATATGCTGCACAAAAAGAGCGCCCAGTACTTCTTTGAAAATGCTGAAAAAGCAAAAAAGAATGCTAAGCGTACTGTAAGTGGTGGAGAGAAGGTTTCACTGGCCGTAGCTACAGTGGCTAATGAGGTTTTAACCTCGGGCGAATTTGCAAGCATGCGTCGTCGCCTGTCTCATCTGCTGACAATGTATGGTTTCATTATTTTTGTTGTAACCACTGTGTGGCTGATTTTTGGTTATACAGCTACAGTGGAAACTGCGCCAAAAGCATTAACAGCTTTGTGGCACATCGGTGCAATCATGTTGTGTCTGGGTGGTTACTGGTTCTGGTTCTTCATCCGTGTAGACGTCTCTTCTGAAGGTGTGAAGTGGTACAACTTCAATGGTCGCGGTGACATTTTCATCGTCTCTTTGATCACCATGGCTACTTTCGCATTGCTATGGTCCGGCACACTGGCCAGCGGCGGCATACTGAACATGATCTTCTTAGTGCTGTTAATAGCGTGTAGCACTATTCTGTTTAGCACGGTTCTGTGGTCCAAGTTTGCTCACATGTTCTTTAAGCCAGCGGCTGCTTATCAGAAGCGTCTTATTAAGGCTGATGGTTCATATGAGAACTTGCCAGATTTAGGAGACTTATCGGATCCTGCATTACAAGCAAAATTTCCGGATATCCCGGAATATATGGGCAGCAATCCTCCAAACATGGGGCTTGGAATCAAGAGTGAAGCTCCACGCCATTTTTAATTTTTATTAGTAACGAATTTTAGAGAGAAAAATATTATGCCTACTTTCGTATATATGACTCGCTGCGATGGCTGTGGACATTGCGTAGATATCTGCCCTTCAGACATCATGCACATCGACACAACTACCCGACGTGCTTATAACATTGAGCCAAACATGTGTTGGGAGTGCTACTCCTGTGTTAAGGCTTGTCCCCACAACGCGATTGACGTTCGTGGTTATGCTGACTTCGCTCCACTGGGCCACTCGGTACGAGTAATTCGTGATGAGGAAAAAGGTGTCATTGCATGGCGCATTAAATCTCGCAACGGTAAAAAAGATATGAATCTGCTTGCACCTATCACAACAAAGCCATGGGGTACTGCAATCCCTGAGCTGTCTAAAGAGGCTGCTCCAAATAAAGACATGGTGGATAGTCAATTACTATTCAACGAGCCAAAATACATTCGCATGGATGATGGTGGGCTGCACACGCTTGAGTCAAACGGCTTAGAATTGAAAGCAGGAGTGTACTACTAATGAGTTACAAAACTATTGTTGAAGACAATATTGATGTTCTAGTGGCGGGTGCTGGCATGGCTGGCACGGGTGCCGCGTTTGAAGCAAGGTACTGGGGTCAAGACAAGAAAATCGTTATCGCCGAGAAGGCTAATATGGATCGCTCCGGTGCAGTTGCGCAGGGCTTGTATGCGATCAACACCTACATGGGAACTCGTTGGGGTGAAAATAATCCTGAAGATCACGTTCGTTATGCGCGTATGGATTTGATGGGTATGGTTCGTGAAGATTTGCTGTTTGATATGGCTAGGCACGTAGACTCAGCGGTTCACCAGTTCGAAGAATGGGGTCTGCCGCTAATGCGCGATCCTAAGACCGGTGCTTATCAGCGTGAAGGACGATGGCAGATTATGATTCACGGTGAATCTTACAAGCCTATCGTGTCGGGTGCTGCAAAGAAATCGGCTGATGAAGTATTCAACCGTATTTGCTTAACCCATATGTTGATGGACGAATCAAAAGAAAATCGTGTAGCGGGTGCTGTTGGTTTTAATGTGCGTACCGGTAACTACCACGTATTCAAATCTAAGACTGTTATCTGTGCTGCCGGTGGCGCCTCGAACATCTTTAAGCCACGCTCAGTGGGTGAAGGTGCGGGTCGTGTTTGGTATGCGCCCTGGTCATCAGGATCAGCCTATGGGTTGATGATTGAGGCTGGTTGCAAAATGACACAGATGGAAAACCGTATTGTATTAGCACGTTTCAAAGACGGCTACGGTCCAGTAGGGGCGTACTTCCTTCATCTCAAGACTTACACACAGAATGGTGTTGGTGAAGAGTATGAATCTAAGTGGTTCCCTGAATTAGAGAAAATGGTAGGTAAAGAATACCTGGATACAGAAGGTCAGCATTTTTCTCATAAGCCAATTCCGACTTGTTTGCGTAACCATGCGTTCATCTCCGAAGTAAACGCGGGCCGTGGTCCTATTCACATGGTAACTATGGAAGCGTTCCAAGATCCTCATCTTGAAGAGATCGGTTGGCACAACTTCTTGGGCATGACGGTTGGTCAAGCGGTACTTTGGGCGGCTACTGACGTGGATCCTAAGTACGAGAATCCTGAGCTAACGACCTCAGAGCCATATGTAATGGGCTCACATGCTACCGGTTGCGGTGCATGGGTTTCAGGTCCAGAAGATTTATCACCAGAAGAGTACTTCTGGGGCTACAACCGTATGACTACCGTTGAAGGTCTGTTCGGTGCAGGTGATGCTGCTGGCGGTACGCCACACGCATTCTCATCCGGTTCCTTTACTGAAGGCCGCCTGGCGGCTAAAGCAGCTTGCAAGTACATCGACGATGGCAAGGCAGAAGGTATCAAGGTTTCTCAGCAACAGATCGATAAGCGCGGTAAAGAAATCTTCAAGCCGATGGAGCATTATAAAATTTATCGTAATGAGATCACCGCGGGTTCTGTTAACCCTAACTACATCAACCCACGTCAGGGTCTTGATCGCTTGCAGAAGCTAATGGACGAGTACGCTGGTGGTGTAACGGTTAGCTACATGACCAACGAAAAGCTGCTCAATATTGGTCTGAAGAAAATGAAGGCTCTGGAAGAAGATCTAGAGAAGATTGCGGCTGAGGACATCCATGAACTGCTACGTGCATGGGAACTGAAGCATCGTCAACTTTCATCAGAGTCAGTTTTGCAGCACACATTGTTCCGCAAGGAAACCCGTTGGCCTGGTTACTACTACCGTGGTGACTTCATGAAGCTAGATGACCAGAACTGGCACGTACTAACGGTTTCTCGTCGTGATCCAGAAACTGGTGAGTACACCATGGAAAAAGCACCTTGCTATCACCTAGTTGGTGATGAAGAGAAAAAGGCTGCTGCAGCATAAGTAAATCATGATGATAAGGAGTCGCCAATTTTGGAGACTCCTTACACTTCATCGAATTAACTAAAAAAGGCCAACAGTTATGCTGTTGGTCTTTTTTAGTTAAAGATCAATCAAAATTGTAATCACACACAGCGTAGATCTTCATGAACATAATTGAAAAAACAGACGACGAAATCCTCGAAATAGCGCATCCGATGTGGGATGACCTCATCAAGTATTCCAATGAAGGTGAATATGGGAAATTTATTCGTATGTTTTCCTATGATTTGTTGTTTGGCCTGAATGAAGTTGAAGTCGGTAAGCAGTTTGCTAAAAGTGAACTGACAAGAAGTTTAAATTCAGAATATGACTATCTTGGTCTTATTCGTCGTGGTGAGCATGTAACGGTTTTATATCGTGTAACCAGTAGCAAGAAAGAAGGTGAGTGGCTCGGCCGCATGGTGCTTGGCTATGAAAAAGAAGAGATAAGAATTTTTGGCGCATCTGTCTTCTGATTAATTTATCTCAATATCCTTTAGTTCTACTGCAAATGTTGGAATGGAAATACGAATATGAATGAAATTAACGAGAATGAGATCTCCGATGGTAAATTTGTCGAGCTAACCTACAAAGTTATTGATTTGAAAACCGAGGCTATCCTGACGATGGTCGAGTTCCCGATTGGTTATATTCATGGTGTCACTGAAGCGCTTGCGCCACAAGTGACTACAGAACTGAAAGGTAAAACGGTCGGTGACGTGATTAACGTACCCATCGATTGCAATAAGATCTATGGCCCACGTGATGAGTCTTTAGTGATCACTGACCATATTGATAACGTCCCTGAAGAGTATCGTGAAGTAGGCCTGTCGATCCTGATGGAAAACGAACAGGGCAATAATAAAAGTTTTCTAGTTACTCGAGTCGACGAAAAGTTGGTTACCATTGATGGTAATAATCCGCTCTGTGGTCGAGAGGTTATTTTCAAGCTTGAGATTCTAACGGTGCGCACCGCTACAGACGAAGAAATTGAAGCGGGTGGTCCGGTTAATGCCGAACCCGATATCAGTGAAATTGTAGGATCGGATCAAAAAGTAGTGCCGATTAATTAGTTTCTCATAAGTTAGTAATGTTGATCTGACGGAGAAACATTTTGTCCCAAAACCTTTATGCCGAAACACTGTTAACCCCAGGCCTTGGGGTGCCGATGGTATGGCGCTATCAGAATAAAGCACGGTATCTGATTGATCTGCTTGATAGTGATTCGCCAGTTCGTGGCGCGCTCTCTCAGGCAATTGATCGTTATGGTGATACATATTTTGAGTTATCGGCTAACAAAGAATCGCTAATTGGGTGGGCTAATTCGCAAAGCACACTAGTCGATGCAGCGGATGTTAGAGAACTAAGACTGGGTGGAGCCCATGTCTTTCAGCAGGCCATAGAACTATTTCAAGGTCTGCAAATGATGGTTGAAAAAGAAGATGACCCTGTAAAGTGGTCTGCTGTTCATCACAATATTGGTGATGTTATGGGCTTTATCGGACAACGTAGCGGGAGCTCACATTTTCTTGAGCAAGCTGCCATGTCTTATGAGCAGGCACTAGAAGTTCGTACCTTTGAAGAGACTCCATTCGAGTGGGCAAGCACTCAATATAACCTTGGGGTTGTTATGCAAACACTTGGTCAACTTGAGGACGATCTCAATATCTTAAAGCAGGCGGGTGAGACCTTTAAACAGGCTTCTACCGCTTTGAAGAGAGATGAGCATCCTGATGATTGGGCATCAGCTTTGTGTAATGTTGGTAACGTGCTTTGTTTGCTGGGTGTTCATCGCAGAGGTCCGCGTACCTTGGAACAGGCAGTGGTTGTGATGCGTAATGCCATGGCTGAGCGGACTCCAGACAAATCAGCATTTGGATGGGCAGTAACGCAAAACAACTTGGCAGTTGCATTACAGGCATTGGGTACGCATGAAGAAGATATTCAATCTCTTGAGGAATCTATCCCCATTTATGATGCAACGTTAAAGGCGTTGCCGAAAGATGATGTGCCTATGATGTGGGCAATGGTCACCGCGAATCGTGCTTCTGCAATGTACGCTCTTGCAGAGGAGTCAGATTATGTCGATATGGCGATGAAGTCGGAATCCGAATTTAATGACATTGTAAAATTGTTTGCCAGTGTGGAATTGACGCGTTATCAGCAACTGGCTGAAGAACGAAGGGACCAGTCTAAAGATTTAGTTAAATTACTTCAGGTGTAAAGGGAATAGGTATGATTAAGACCTATTCCCAGCGCCTTTTGCCCCCCTTATTACGGACAGGCGCAAATCGCTGAATCAGAGCGGGCACGTGCATTAACGATCGACGGCCAAATCTGGGAAATTCAATTTCTACTTGCAGAGCATGGCGGTCTAACTCATTTCAATAATGATGCCCAGGGCACTAAACTTAGTTATAGACGCGTTGTAACGATTAGTGACAGCGATATTCGGCAGAAGAATATAGGTTCATCGCAAACTAAAGGACTAGATAAGGAACAAACCGTTGATGAGCGAATTCTGGAATTAACAGATTTTCTCGCTGACATTTCCCTGCCGTTTCCGGCTGCAGACCACCTTGAGTACTGGCTGTTGGACGCCAAAGATCAATCACCACTGGCATTAATTTTTTCCGCTAAAGATGCAGTGCAGATGAATGGCATTCTCGTTGAGGCGAGGTTACGCGGCGTTAGTGAAGTTGCATAAGCGCAGAGATGGGATTCATTATCTCTAGTGATCTGCCAAGTTATATATGCAAGCAGTACATATGCAAGTAATGTATTAGAGCAGATTCCCATAACCCAATACCAGATCAGCGCGAACGCTGTATCATTCGTAGCCAGAAACTGTAGATAGAAACGAGAGGATATTCTTCATGCCGCAATACATCTTTATTTACGTTGGGGGTGATTACCCTAGTAATCCCGAAGAGGGTAAAAAGCACTTCGAGGAATATCAGGGATGGTTATCTGCTTTAGGTGATGCGGTGGTTAGTCCAGCCATACCTTTTAAGGATACTCATACAGTTCATCCTGACGGCAAGTCAGAGCAAGGAACCACCACACTTATGTCTGGTATGAGCATCATGAAATTTGAATCAATGGGGCCCGCGATTGAAGCCGCGAACTCATGTCCGTTCCTGAAAATTAACGGCACACTCGAAGTCTCTGAAATGATAGAAATGTCCGAGACTGGGCATTAGGCCAATCGAATAATACTAATTGAATTAGACCAATAGTATTAGATAATTCTTACAACGCCGCATCATATCGTCCAGCTAAAACACCTAAAACTCATTCACGTCATTATGATGCACAAGTTAATTCAGAAACATATTTTGCATGGCAGGCAAGAGTTCGAAATACGAGATGAATTTGTAAAAGTCAAAATTAATAGCCTTCTGAAGAAAAAAAAAGAACTTGATATCGAGTTAGCCATGCTTAACCCTGAGCCCGTTATAAGTGGATCGTGGCTGCATTTTCATAGTCGTGTGAAGTGTGGGCCACTGATTTCTTTGTATTTGAACAAGCCTAATGCAGAAGAATTTAATGCCTTTGTCGATGCCATCAAAGCTAAAGCCAAGATGGAATATGCTGCATTTGCTGGATTAAAGAACTAGTGTGTAGCCCTGATATTTTTTTAATGCATTAAAACTCTGAATAATATGAGCACTAAACTTACTCAAAAACACCTGTTCAAAGGTACACGCGAATACGAGATCGTCGACGATCAGGTTTATATTCGTGTTAAGTCGCGTAAAGAAGAAACCCTTAGTGTTACCTTGGCAGTGCTCAATCCTGAGCCAGTCATAACGCGATCACATTTGGAATTCGTTAGCCGCGTGAATGGTGAAGCATTATTATCCCTGGCGTTGTCCCGACCAAACGTGACTGAGTTTAACGACTTTGTGAACACACTTAAGCAAATGGCGCTGGCGGAATACAATGCTATTTCCGGGATTAGTGTTGCAGCTAAACCCGCTACTCTAAATGGCAATTTATATGAAGAGCCACCCGAATTCAGTGAGCATTCGCCCGCAGATATCAGCAAAGCCAAGACCATCAGCGTTGAAGGTGTCGAGAATGCAATAAACATGCTGGAGACTTATGTAAACAATGAAGAAATCCAACCTTTGATCACTGCCTTAGTGTCGCTAAAACTGGCCCCACAAGATCACTCGAAGTTAGTTGAGGTCGCTACTGTATTTAACGAACTTGGATCAAGCCAAGGCGCAGTTTTAACCTATGCGCCCTATATAACTATCATGTTGTCAGATGATCCGTTTGGATAAAGGTAATTTGAAACGCTTG